>JAQYVT010000153.1 GCA_030145345.1 Desulfobacterales bacterium | reverse complement strand
CATGCGGAGGCCTTGGCAGGCGTTGCAATTGCTCAAGTATTTAGTCCCGGCGCCCGGGTGCTGTACGGCGCCGTTCCAACCGCTATGGACCTGCGTACCATGGACCTTACCATGGGCTCGGTTGAAACCGCCATGTTGAATGCCTGCGCCGTCCATTTGGCAAAACGTTACAACCTGCCGATTTATGCATCTGCAGGAGTAACGGATGCCAAAATCCCCGATATTCAATCAGGTTTTGAAAAAGGCGTTTCTTATTTGATGGTCGCAATGGCCGGGGCCGATTATGTTCATCTGGCCGCCGGGATCCTGGATTCCGGCAACTCGATCTCTTACGAACAATTCATCATTGACAATGAGATCCTGGGGATGGTCCACCGATTGATCCGCGGCGTTGACGTAGACAAAGAAACCCTCGCCGTTGACATCATCGAAAACGTGGGGCCCGGAGGCAACTACATTACGGAAGAGCACACGGTTAAGCATATGTTCAGACAGTTCTTTTACCCCACGCTTGCTATTCGTATGAATTTCGACCGTTGGCAGGAGCAAGACGAGCCCACACCGCTGATCAATGCCCGTGAGCTGGCTGGAACATGGCTCGAAAAAGTCGAACCGGTATTGAGTCTCGAAAAATTGCTGGAAATAAAAAGCAAATTTCCAGAAATTGTAAATACATAACTCAAACGGGGAAATCAATATGTCTATTCGCATCATTGCATGTGGTGTCTTTCGTGATGCACTCAGACAAATTGAACCGCATCGTTTTCACCAAAATGTTACCATTACCTATATTACCCCTTATCTGCATAATCATCCCCAAAGGCTGAAAAAGGAAATACTGCACCAAATCCATCTGGCTCAAAAAGCAGGGGACGAAATTCTGTGTTTGTATGGGCGGTGTTATCCGGACTTGGACGACCATCTTTATGAAATGGGCATTCCCAGAGTCCCAGGTGAGCACTGTTATGAGATTTTGCTGGGCAGCAAACGTTTCCATGCTATTATCGATGAAGAGGCCGGGACATATTTTATTGAAAAGGACCTTATTTTAAACTTTCCCGAATATTGCATCCAACCGCTTGAGCTTGATGATCCTCTGATGCGGGAAAGTTACTTTCAGCATTATACCCGGGTGGCCTACATTCGGCAGCCGCTCGATCCGGAAACTGTTATTCCGAATATGAACGATATATCACGATTTTTGGATCTCAAACCCATGGTGATCGATGCCGATTATTCGGAGTTAACCGCAAGCCTGATCAGACTGTGTACGGAGGGACACTAACTAATTTTTAAAGTTTCTGATAGGAGCAACTTTTATGAAAAACTTGGTGAGAATGAAAATCCTTATCGTAGATGATGATCCTGCCATTCAAAAATCGATCAAGAATATGCTCGCTAAGAACGGTTTTAAGAATAATCAAACTGCCGATTCAGGAGAAGAGGCTCTGGAGATGATGAAAAAGACCCCTCCCGATCTTGTGGTGCTTGACATTCGATTGCCGGGAATGAAGGGCTATGAAGTATCACAGAAGATGAGAGCGAACAAAAGCACGGCCCATACACCAATCCTGATGATGACAGGGGAAATCATAGATTCAGATAAAGCGCTTGAAAAAAGTTTCAGGGCCGGTGTCACCGATTTTATCACCAAACCGATAAAGGAGGTCGAGTTCACGGCCCGAGTAAAAGCGGCGTTGACTATCAAGAGAATTTTCAACCTCATGCAAAAGGAACTAAATAAACGAAAGCTGCCTAAAAAGGTAACAAAAAAGGTGTGGCTGAATATCTTGCCGGATGATGTCTGGATAAAAGTCCAGCGGGATACTACCGTATACAAAGCGCTTCAAAATACGGAAATAGAGTTGGAAGGGGATTGTGGCGGCCTCGGCAAGTGCGGAAAGTGCAAAATCAGGGTGATTACCCCCCTTGGCAAGCCTTCAAAAGAAACCACAGAGCTTTTAGATCCTGACGAATTGGAGCAAGGGGTTCGTTTGGCATGTCGCACCAAAATTCGAAAAAACCTTGCAATCTATACCGAAGAACTGAATGGTGAGACGGAATTTTTTCAGATTCTGAAACATGGACATATGCCCTCTGTGGAGCTTACCCCCCTCATTGAAAGACGTCTGATAGCCATTCCGCCGCCAAGCCTTGAAAACTCTCTTTCCGACGTTCAGCGCATTAGAGAGGTCTTACGCCCTGAATTTCATGACTTAAAGACAACCTATCGCTGTCTGTTTTCTCTTTATAAAAACTTAAGAAACACCAATTTCGACGGCGCGGCGATTATCCATAACAACTGCCTGCTGGAATGGCAGCCCCGAGATAGTATTGGCGGCGTATTCGGTCTGATATTTGATCTGGGAACCAGCACATTGGTGGGAAAACTAGTAAACCTGATAGAAGGCCAGGAAGTGGCGGTAATTTCCAGATTCAATTCGCAACGGAAATACGGGGCCGACGTTATCAGCCGCATTCAATATATAAGAGGACACCCCAAACGTCTGGTGCATTTGCAAAAACTTTTGGTAAGAGATCTGAACCGCATTACCAAACGCCTGCTTGAATCCTTTAGGCTAAAACCGAAAGATATTCTGGTTGCGGTCGCTGCCGGCAACACCACCATGCAGCATTTTATCCTGAGTCTGGACCCTAGCGGAATTGCCGAAGCCCCGTTTACGCCTTTAATCACCGAAGGGATGACCTTTATGTCCCGGGATGTGGGCCTTAGATTGCATCCCGATGCCATGCTTTACGTGATGCCTGCCAAATCGGGATATATCGGCGGCGATCTAATTGGCTTCATTCTTTCATCCGGTGCAGCCGAGCAGGACGATAAGCTGGTGCTGGGTCTGGATTTAGGAACCAACAGCGAAATTTTTCTGGGAAATAAAAGCAGAATGCTTACCTGCAGTGCCGCAGCGGGTCCGGCACTGGAAGGCGCAAGGATTTCCCACGGAATGATCGCCCGAGCAGGCGCTATTGAAAGCTTCCGGTTTGAAGAAAACGAACTTTTCTACAATGTCATCGGGAACATAAAACCAAAAGGGCTCTGCGGCAGCGGTCTGGTAGACATAGCTGCCCTGCTCCTGCACCATGGTATTGTAAATCCGGAAGGCCTGATCTGTCCGCCCGATCAGCACAAAAAAAGAAATTCAATGACAGCAGGGGTGATTCAAACCCAGGAACATGAAGTCCATGATTTTCTGATTGTTTCTGCCGAAGAAGGCCTTGAGGGCAGACCCATCATGCTGACCCAGAAAGATATCCGTGAGTTGCAGCTCGCCAAAGCCGCTATTGCCGCCGGCATCAAAATTCTTTTAAAAACAATGGGGGCCGCCATTGAGGATATCGATGCTATCTATTTGGCCGGTGCTTTGGGCAATTATGTCCATCCTCTAAGCGCCATGCGCATCGGCCTGCTTCCCAGGGTAAATCCTGAAAAGATAATTCCCCTCGGCAATGCCGCGTCAACCGGCGCAAACATGATTCTTCTATCAAAACGTTACTGGGAAAGATCCGCTGAAATCGCAGCAGATCTGGAGCACCTCGAACTGTCAGGGCATGCCGATTTCTTCGATGCCTTTATTGAAGAGATGAACTTTCCAACTGAAATTTTGTGGTAATAATTTAGCAGACGTGGAGTTTTTCAACCAGAGCTCTAAGACAGATACAATAACAAATCCAAAGCGAATCGAAAGCGACAATTTGATGAGGAACATATCAAATGCTCGTTTGCTGTTCTGGAAAAGAAGATATTACTGAATGGAGTGAATGGAGAGCATATAATATGTCGGTGGATGGAGATGATTTGACAATTGTCAAAAATAGGATCTACTTGACCTGACACCAGAAAAAATATGATGTCTGTATATAAATTGTTGTTTTGAATGGTGTCGATACCGGCAAGGAACATGAAATTTCTGAAGTGGCAGGTAGACCACAAGATGTAGTGTCGAGCATATTTATTTCGATTGAGGACTATCGATTGCATACAATAAGTCTGGTATCTATAAATGAGTACAATGGGTAGAAGCATGCATTGAGGATAGGGTCATTCAGGAAATATCGTACTGAAACCCACCTGAGACGTGTGCCTTGTGATCATAAACAAATTAACTCGGAATGGATGGGCATCATGAAGACCAACAGAAAGATTTTGATCATTATCTTTATCCTGTCAGCTTTGCTGATGTCAGGCTGTGCCACAAGCCATAAACGTACCCCCTTGCCGGAAGCCTACGGAGATATTGCGCAGATACCCTACATCCCCGATGCTCGATTCTGGGGAGATACACTGCCGTCCGGGATTCAGGAAAAACTTGCCGAGACCAAAGAACAGATCAGAGAAAAAGAACCAGAAGCGAAATACAAGCCGATAGATTACCTGGCAATTTCCGGTGGCGGTGCCAACGGTGCTTTCGGTGCCGGCCTGCTGTTTGGCTGGACAGCGGCCGGCAACCGACCAAGCTTCAGGGTCGTCACCGGCATCAGTACTGGCGCGCTCATTGCACCGTTTGCCTTTCTTGGCCCGGAGTATGATGCGAAACTAAAGAAGTTTTATACCACCACATCCACAAAAGACATCCTGGAGAAGCGCTCACTGTTCTCGATTCTAACGGCCGATTCTGCGGCCGACACAAAACCGCTGCGGGAAATGCTGGAAGATGTCATTAACGCGAAGATGCTGGAAGATATTGTCGTCGAACATGACAGAGGCCGGCGTTTGTTCATCGGCACCACCAACTTGGATGCCAAGCGTCCGGTGATTTGGAACATTGGGATCATCGCTAAAAGCGGGGCTCCCAACGCCCTGCAGCTGGTTCGTGACATCCTGACGGCTTCAGCCTCCATACCCGGTGCATTCACCCCCGTATTCATCGAGGTGGAAGTTGACGGGCGCCGCTACGATGAAATCCACGTAGACGGAGGGACGTCGTCTCAGGTCTTCCTATACCCCGCTTCACTGGATATGCGATGGGTTAAGAGACTAATCGGATTGAAAGGAAAATCTCGGATATATGTCATTCGGAACTCGCTTATCGAACCGGATTGGAAAACCGTTAAGCCCAAGATAGTACCCATTTTGGGCAGTACCATCTCCACTTTAATACGAACACAGGGAATCGGTGATCTTTACAGGATATACTTGGGTGCCCAACGGGACGGCATGGATTACAACCTATCTTTCATTCCTTCTGATTTCAATGAAAAGCCGAAAGAAGAGTTCGATCCTGAGTACATGGGCAAATTGTTTGATTTGGGCTACCAGATGGCCAAAAACGGCTACCCATGGGAAAAAGCACCCCCCGGATTCGAACCACCGTAATAACAGCGTGGATTGTCGTTTCAAGTCCGCACCTTTCTTTTTTTGCGCTACCACAATAATGTAGGGTATCCCGATAAGGCGACCTAGTTGTGAGTTCTGCTATGAAAATGTAAATATCAGAGGTCGAAAATATTTGTGATATCGTTTTTCAATGGGGCAAATCCTTTTGACGGGGTTTGCCTTTTTGATTCATGAGGCAAACTCCATCATCTGTTCACAATTAAATCCTATAGTCCTTCCCAAAAAATATAGCTTTCTACTACTATATATTGCATTATTTTTTACTTGACATACAATATATATTATTTTATGTAATTTTAAAGGTTGATTGAGTCTGGCTCAACCTAACAGATATATTATACAACATTTTGGGAGACTATTGTACGTGGCAAGGGCCTCGTAGGGTTGTCAACCTTTCTTCATAATTCTTCGGAAGGGCGATTTAACTAAATCGCCCTTTTTCGTTAACATCCTATAAACCCCGCCCTTTTTGATTTTTTTCTGTGTTTGATCAATAAGATAGGCCTGGAGAAATGGGCCGAGTCAAAGGCGTCTGAGGTTCGCCAAGTCTACTTCAACAAACCGTGGACTCTGACGTAATCAACTATCTATTCCGTACATAGCATATGCTTAACCCTGTGATATTTGCTATTATCTTCAGTCAAATGGATTCAATTTAAGTTGTAATATCGAATAATTACCTCCCATTTAGTAGCGGGATTTCAATTCCGACTATTTTAATCTAATAAAATTACTTTTTAACTCCGAATTTTGCTTGCCTAATTGACCGTTTTTCATACAATATCTGTAAAAAGACCGGATTTTGAATATGGTCAAACTAACGCAATAGTCGATTCAGGCTTCCGCTTGTATTCTACAGTACCCATCTATTTTTTGAGACCTTTCAGTTTTTTCTTCCTCCTATTACCGCCCAAAAATATTTGAAATCCTGCCAAAAAGTGACACCGC
>JAQYVT010000030.1 GCA_030145345.1 Desulfobacterales bacterium | reverse complement strand
TCGTCTTCTTTGATATCCTTTAGTTTGTCTTCCACATACTTTTTGTCAATAACGACGCGCTTTTCATCCATGTCCGGCGCATCGAACAGGATGTCCTCCAGCAAACACTCCATAACCGTATGGAGCCGCCTTGCCCCGATGTTTTCGGTCAGGTTGTTAACCTCTTCAGCAATCATCGCTATTTCTTCAACAGCTTCATCCTCAAAAACCACATCAACACCTTCGGTCTTTAACAATGCCATGTATTGAAGCAGAAGCGCATTTTTCGGTTCGGTCAGTATTCTTACAAACTCTTTCCGGCTGAGTGCATCCAATTCAACCCGAATGGGAAAGCGGCCTTGCAGTTCCGGGATCAAATCCGAGGGTTTGATGGTGTGAAAAGCGCCGGCGGCGATAAAAAGAATATTATCCGTCCGGACCGGACCGTATTTTGTCGTAACCGTACTCCCTTCAACGATGGGAAGGAGATCTCTCTGAACACCTTCTCTGGACACGTCAGGGCCCTGGGTGCCGTTCTTACCGGCAATCTTGTCAATCTCGTCGAGAAAGATTATTCCGGACTGTTCGACTTTCTTAATGGCTTCTTTTAGCACTTTGTCCATATCCACGAGGTTCTGGGCTTCTTCAGCCGCCAGCATTTCAAGCGCTTCACCGACTTTTACTTTCCGTCGTTTTGTACTTTTGGGCAAAAGACTCCCCATCATGTCTTTGAAGTTAAAGCCCATCTCTTCCATACCGACGTTGGAAAAAATTTCCACAACCGGCATGGTCCGCTCTGAAACGTCGAGGTCGACATACCGGTTATCGAGCTTCCCGTCACGAAGCATTTTTCGAAGCTTTTCCCTTGTGGAAGAAGACGGGTCGCCGTTGTATGTTAGTTGTTCAGGCTGTGTCTCTTTTTCATCTCCAGCGCTCGGATCCGTCTGCGTTCCGGATTTTGGTAGAAGAAGGTCGAGCATTCTCTCTTCGGCGATTTGCCGCGCTTTTACCTTGACGGCCTCCTGCTCTCTGGATTTAAGCATATTTACCGTAAGCTCGAGTAAATCCCTGACCATAGATTCAACGTCCCGACCCACGTAACCGACCTCCGTAAACTTGGAGGCCTCCACCTTATTGAACGGCGAATCCGTAAGATTCGAAAGTCTTCTGGCGATCTCGGTTTTTCCCACCCCTGTGGGGCCGATCAGTATGATATTTTTGGGTGCGATCTCATCACGGAGATCTGATTCAACCTGCTGTCTGCGCCACCGGTTTCTTAAAGCAATGGCAACAGATCGCTTTGCTTTGTGCTGCCCAATAATATATTTATCAAGTTCTTTAACAATTTCGATTGGTTTTAGAGTGCTCATTTTTTATTTAATTTTGTTTATCGTTGAGTGGTTACACCTGAATTTTGCACGAACCCGGGGCTTTCACCTGCAAGACTCAGGTTACAATTCTTCAATGGTGACGGCATCATTGGTGAATACGCATAGGGACCCGGCGATTTGCATTGCTTCTTTCACAATGTCCGCGGCATCCATATCGGCATGTTTTATCAGGGCTGTTGCCGCAGCCTGGGCGCTGGCGCCTCCGGATCCAATGCCCATGACACCCCCGTCAGGTTCGATCACATCTCCGTTTCCCGAGATAACAAACATGTTTTTTTCATCGACGGCAATCATGATGGCTTCCAGGCGTCTCAAATACTTGTCGGTGCGCCAGTCTCGGGCCAGTTCAACGGCACTGCGTGTCAGATTGCCATTGTAACGCTCGAGTTTTTTCTCCAGGCGTTCTGACAGGTTCAAGGCATCGGCCGTGGCACCGGCAAATCCGACGATGATTTTGTCGTTATAAATTCTCCTGACTTTTTTTGCTGTATGCTTTATGATGATATTATTCAATGTCACCTGTCCGTCACCGGCCACAGCGACATTGCCCTTGTGTCTGACAGCAAGAATTGTTGTACCATGGAATTTCATCGTTCTCCTATTGTCCTTCCTAAGTTGAGCGATTGTTGAGTTTGCCGAATATGCAAGGCATGAGACATGCAGCCGTAGTATGCTACTGCAAATGTCTCATAACGCAGCAGATTCGGTAAACTCGGCAAGCCCGAAGGGTTTCAAATTGTGACAATTTTATTTGGATTCCTATCTGCCGAGTCGATGTTGGTGTTAATGCTTTATAACAATAAAATCTCCAAAAGATATTAAATTTATAATACACTGACGCAATTTGAAACGCTCAATTTAGGTCCTTGTTTATCGTCTTGGATGCGCCTTGTCATACGTCTCCATCAACCTGTCGATACTCACGTGTGTATATTTCTGTGTCGTGGAAAGGCTTTTGTGACCCAAAAGTTCCTGAACCACTCTCAAATCCGCCCCGGCATCGAGCATGTGGGTGGCAAACGTATGACGCAGGGCATGGGGCGAAACCGGTATCAACAGGCCGCATTCTTTCGATATTTTATCAAGAATGCGGGCGATGGACCGGGTGGTAAGACGCCCGTTGTCCTTGTTTAAAAAGAGCGGCGAATTTTCTTGGGTCCCGATGCCCTTTTCCAGGTGTAATCGCTTTCTATAATCCTGAATGGCAGTTACAGCCTTCTTTCCCACAGGCACAATGCGCTCCTGGTCCCCTTTTCCGAGCACACGGATTAAACACTGTTCAAAATCCACATCATAGACATTCAGGCCGGTCAGTTCGGAAATACGTATCCCGCTCGAGTAGAGTGTTTCAAAAATGGCGCGGTTCCGCGTGCCCGCCAGTGTATCGGTCTTTATTGAATCGAGGAGCCTGAAAATATCGTCCACAGGAAGGTACACCGGAATCGTTTTTTTCTGTTTCGGCGTCAAAATCAGATCCAGAGGGTTGTCCAGTATAATCCCATGCTTGACAAGGTATCTGAAAAACGAACGGACAGCCGAGAGCTTTCTTGCGATGGTAACCTTTTGATTCTTCTTGTACAAAAACCCCAGATACCCTCTTATCATCAGGCTGTCGACCTGATGGGCCCCAAAGGTATCGGCATCTTTTTGATTCTTCTTTTTTGAAAAGCGGCTATCAAAAATAAAGGATGCAAACTCGTATAGGTCGTGCGAGTAGGCGCGACATGTATTTGCAGAGTACCCCTTTTCAGAGGAAAGGGCATCGATAAAGGCGCGGATTTGATTTTTCAAAGAAGATGAAATCATCAAAATTCAATCAGGGACTCGAGTTCTTTCCAGGTGCCGACTTCCATAAAGGGATGACGTTCTCTGTTCCAGGGCTGCTTGAAAAGAACGGGTGTTACGCCCGCCTCCTGAAGGGGAAAACATGTTTCAAGCCTGTCTTCCACAAAATAAGCGATATCTTTATTTGAAAGGACATCTGCCTTGGCTTCAAACGAACCGGTAGCAACAACTTCTATGGAACTTGGATCGAAAGGCAGTACACTTTGTATCCAGTCAAAGATGGGCGCCTCATACGTCCGGGCTGTAACAAACAGAATCGGGCTGTAACGCCGGCCCAACCGGGTTAAGACGTCGGTGGCGCCTGTTATCGGTTTTAATGGGGCTTTATGACTTCCATCCATTATCTTGCCGATAATGGTGCCGATAAGATCCGGCTCCATATCGATACATTCTTCCAGGGTATAGCAGGTAATGTCTTCGTATTTGACACGGTCTATGTTATATTCTTCCCGCGCTATATCCAGGAACAACGTCATGGTATCTGCAAAAACACCATCAATATCAAAGGCCAGTGACGACGGATCGATCATGATTTTATGGGTTGCGCTCCGTTGGCTTTTATCCCTGTTGCTCGCCGTTTACCGAGCACCGGTTAGGCTGCTCTGCGGGTTTTTTTCTTGAGCCGTTTAATGCGGCGTCTGTAAATTTCGGCCATTTTATTATCATTGCTCTCCAGGGCAGCCATGCGTTTGGCCCTGGATTCCTTAATCTTTTTCTTGATTTCGCGGACAGAGGCAGACGACGTTTTCTTCGTGTCTTTTTCAATCCCTCTCGCCTTTTTTATGGCGCTGATGAGTTCGGGTTTATTCATGCCATAGACGCCTGTAATTTCAGGGATTTGCTTGCCGACCTCCCGCAATTCTTTGGCCGTCATTTTTTCGAGTGGTTTTTCTTTGACTTCTTTTTTCTTGTCGCCCATACGCTGAAAGTCTCCTTTTTTAACTTTTAAAAGCACAAGCGGAGGCTGCAGAACCCCCGCTGATCGGCAATTTGTGTGTGTTTTGAACCTGTTTAAGATAAACCCTAATTGATCGGGTAAAATTCTAATACATTTCCTAAAAGTTTCAAGATATTATATTAAAAAGAATTTAATTAAACAATTTTTTTCAATGATGTCAATAAATAGATGGCAGTTATGTATCTCCTTCCTTTTTTACCTTATCCATAATTTTTAAAAACGGTTGGAAAAGATCGATGGGGAATGGAAAAATGGTGGTGGTATTCTGCTCGGCAGACATCTCGCGCATGGTCTGGAGATATCTTAGCTGTAATGCCATGGGGTGGTCGCGAATAATCTCTGCCGCTTCAGCCAGCTTTGTTGCAGCCTGGAACTCACCGTCAGCGTTTATTATCTTGGCACGCCGTTCTCTCTCCGCCTCGGCCTGTTTGGCCATGGAACGCTGCATATCTTGGGGCAGGTCAATATGCTTGAGCTCCACCGTCGTGACCTTAATACCCCATGGATCCGTATGCAAATCGAGAATTTCCTGAAGCTGAGAATTGATTTTCTCCCTTGCAGACAGCAGCTCATCGAGTTCTGCCTGACCGCATACACTCCTTAACGTCGTCTGGGCAAGTTGGGACATGGCATAACTGTAGTCCTCAACTTCCACGATCGCCTTTATGGGATCGATGACTCTAAAATAAATGACGGCATTCACCTTTACAGAGACATTGTCCCTGCTGATGACGTCCTGGGGGTCTATGTCCATGGCGATAAGACGCATACTGACTTTTACTATTTTGTCCACCACCGGAATCAGTATGATCAGTCCCGGCCCTTTTGCCTGTATCACCCGGCCCAGTCTGAAAATAACGCCCCGTTCATACTCGTTGAGGATTCGTATGGCCGCGGACAGAAATAATATCGTCACTACCAATATTGTTATTATCGTATACATTTTACTCTCCCATTTTGTTTACGATCCTTTGAGGTGCCGCGTTAGGATTTACCCGAACAGGGTTTATTCTACCGGTTCCACCTCCAATACAAGGTTAACAACCTTTAGAACTCGAACACGGGCACCGGTTTCGATGGGACCTTTTGAAGTCGCTTTCCACAGTTCGCCGTGAACGAACACCTTTCCTTCAGGCATAATCGCCTCTTTTACCGTCCCGATTTCTCCCACGAGGCCCGCGGCACCGGTCCGGGGCTTTGCCAGGTGAGATTTGAAAACCAGCCCTGAAATAACGACAAAAAAACCCGAAATTAAACTCAGTGTGGGAATGAGAACCTTCCACGACAATCCCATATCCGAACCATTGCTTTCAAATAACATCAAGGAACCCAACATAAGGGCGGCAATGCCGGCAACACTCAAAAGCCCATAACTTGCGATCTTCATCTCCATGATAAAGAAAATAATCGCCAGAAGGATCAGGAGAAATCCGGCATAGTTGACCGGGATGGTCTGAAATGCGAAAAATGCCAAAATAATCGCGATGCCGCCGACCACTCCCGGCAGAACAGCACCGGGATGTGACAGCTCGAAATACAGACCGGCAAGACCGATCATCATAAGGATATAGGCGACATTCGGATCGCTGATGGTCTTTAAAATCTTGGTTCTTAGACTCTCTTCGAGCACCGTCTTTTTAACGTTGTCGAGTTTTAAAACCCCTTTGTCTTCGATCTTGCGGCCGTTAATCTGACGGATCAGATCGTCCAGATCTTTTGCCACAATATCGATGACATTCTCCTTGAGGGCTTCGGTTTCGGTCACGGAAATGCTTTTGCGGACGGCCTTTTCAGCCCATTCAACGTTTTTTTTCCTTTTTTTTGCAATACTTTTTATATGGGCAACCATGTCATTGACCACTTTTTCGGACATGGTCCCGCCGATTTCCTTACCGCCGACCCCCACCGGATGTGCTGCGCCGATATTGGTCCCCGGCGCCATTGCAGCAATGTCTGCTGCGATGGTAATCATGACGCCGGCCGAAGCGGCCCTGGCGCCGCTTGGGGCGACATACGATATCACCGGAACTTTGCTGGCAAAAATTGCCATGACAATTGTACGCATCGACTCGGCAAGACCACCGGGGGTATCGATTTGCACAATGATGCATGCAACGCCGTCTGCAGAAGCCTTGTCAATCCCCTTTTTCACGAAATCAGCCACAGCCGGATTTATGGAACCCGATATTTTCAGGATATAGATCTCGTTTTCAGCGGCCGAAACGTTTCCGAAAAAGCAGAATAAGGACAACAACACGGCGGGTATAACACACCGTAAAATTTTCACCCTATCTGATCCCAAACAAAATGGGAAAGATCGGTTATGTGCATGATGGAGTATGTATTTTAATGGATTTGAATGCATTTTCATACCGTTTCTATGAATGAGATAAAAATTTTATCCATTTTAATATGCGCTCGCTGTTGCAGTTCAATGACCCAATGCCTTCATCAGTTTCTGCATATCCTCCCAGACATCCCGTTTTTTGCTTGGATTTCGAAGTAAATATGCAGGATGATATGTGGGCAGCACCCGGATCCCCATATAATCGTGAAAACACCCTTTGAGCTTTGAAATCGGCACGCCGGTTTCAAGGAGTGTCTGGGCGGCAAAGGTCCCTAAAGCACAAATAAAATCGGGCGTTATCGATGAAATCTGGCGCCTTAAAAACGGTGAACAGGCCTGTATCTCATCGGGCATGGGATTTCTGTTCCCCGGAGGCCGGCATTTTATGATGTTACAGATGTAAACCTGTTCCCGGGTATAGTTCATGGCTTCTATGATCTTGGTAAGCAGCTGTCCTGCAGCGCCCACAAAGGGCTCACCTTTTTGATCCTCTTCAGATCCCGGGCCTTCACCCACAAATACCAGTCTGGCATTGGGATTGCCGGCACCAAATACGATATTCTTTCGGTGTTCAGAGAGCTTGCACCGGCGGCAGTCACCCAGGTCCATCCGGATGTTCTTAAGGGTTTCGGCGGAACGACTGTTTTTGTGCCCCCAAGCCTCGATTTTTTGAAGACTCTCCGTTGAGCAGTCAAAGCCCCGGCATCCGCTTTCAGCCAGAAACCTGAGGTAGCTGTCGATACCGTTGAGCGCTTCTTTAAGGTCTTTTTTTCCAGCCTTTGCGCTATTTCCTGGATTTGATGTCATTGGGTTAATATTTTCCAAGATTTTGGTATGTTAAGTTCTTTTTAATATACGATCCAAAAGGATATGGGCCACCGCATCTTTTTCCATCACAGGCAGGGGCTCTTGGGTCCCGTCTTTGTAGAACAGGGTCACCTTGTTGGTATCGGCACCGAAACCCGAGGAAGGTTCACCAACGATATTTCCCACGATAATATCCAGATTTTTTTCAACCCGCTTTGTTTCTGCATGCTGCTCAAGGTTTTCTGTCTCCGCGGCAAACCCCACGAGTATCTGGTCCTTTTTTCTCCGGCCGATTTCTTTCAGAATATCCTGGGTTCTTTCCAAATACAAAACCTGTTCACCTTTTTCCTTTTTTATTTTTTGGGTGGCCGGGTCTTTGGGTCTGTAATCGGAAACCGCCGCTGTTTTTATAATTATGTCGGAATGCGCCATATTATCGAACACAGCCCGGGCCATCTCCCGGGCGGTCTGGATCCGGATGACCTTTACATTGTTGGGATCCGAAAGATGTGTCGGACCGGTAATCAGGGTAACCGCCCCGCCCCGGTATTCCGCTGCCCTGGCAACTGCAAAGCCCATCTTGCCCGAAGAAGGGTTACTGATAAATCTGACGGGATCGACCGATTCCCGGGTAGGACCCGACGTGACCAGTATTTTTTTATCTTTCAGGTCTTTGGTTGACAGGTAATAGGCAATTCTGTCCACGATGTCTTCAGGTTCGGGAAGGCGGCCGGGTCCGGTGGTTCCACATGCCAGTGTTCCGGATTCCGGGTCTATGATGAAATGTCCGTCAGCCCTGAGTGTCTCAAGATTCCGCTGTACCGCCCGGCTTTCAAACATATGCGTGTTCATGGACGGACAGACGATCACGGGACAGGTCACTGCCAGAATGAAAGTGCTCAGCGCATCGTCGGCGATTCCGCCGGCCAACTTGCCGATAACATTGGCCGTTGCCGGAGCAATCACCACGGCATCCGCCGCTTCGGCCCATTGAATGTGCCGTATGGATGCGTCGTCATTTTTCTCAAAAAGGTCGGTACACACCGGTTGACCGGACAATGCTTCAAAGGTTAAAGGCCCCACAAACCACTGGGCATTCTTTGTCATCATCACCCGGACGTTGGCGCCCTGCTTGACCAGAAGCCTTAAAAGTTCGACACTTTTGTATGCCGCAATTCCGCCGGACACCCCCAGTACGATATTTTTTTTCTGTATTACGGTTTTCATCGGTTTGTCATCTTTCCGGATATACCATGGTTTCGCGATGCCATATTATTTTTTACCTTCTTTAACTGTTCCAGGTTGTTGTGCGTGAGCAAAAGATCGATCCATCTGCTGAACAACCGGACAAGATCCTCCGAACCTTTTCCAATGCGTTGGGTCTCAATTTCAGAAAGCGCACGCACTAGATCCGGGTTCCCGGGCTCACGTTCCAAAAGGTAATGATAGATTTCAGCCGCTTTTCTCAAATTCCCCTGGTCCCCAAGGACCTTTGCCATCGTCCGGGTATAAAAGACGTCATCTGCGTTCAATTTTTGCCGGCCTTTTTTGGTTTTTTTACTTTAATGATCACTTCATCTTTACCGATAACACCCAGCTCCTGTCTGGCCACATTTTCAACATATTTGGGATCGTTCTTTAACCGTCCGATCTCGCGGTACAAAGAAATGTTCTCCTGTTTAAGCTCCGCATTCTTTTGTAACAGTCCATCCCTTTCCATTTTCAGCCGATTTAGATCGATCAAACCATTTTCGCCGAAAACAACGAAAAACAACAATAAAAACATCGACACCACGGTCAAGGTCAGCATAATGCTATTTTTTATACTCACTTTTTACCCATCCCTGTCCTGGCAATCGCCAGCACCTTTTCCAGTTCCCGGCTCTTAAACAACACGGAAAAAGAACCGTACAGCACCAGTCCGATGATGATACTTCCCAATACCCCGAAAAAAAGGCCGGAAGGGGTTCCGCCTTCAGGGGGTATAATGATGCCTGCCGCTGCCCAGACCACCGTCCCCATAATTCCGGAACAAATCATCGTTTTACAGGCGGACTCCGTAATACTTTTCAACCCCAACGCGCCGAGCTTTGTTCTCAGGGCCCAGACAAGAAGCCCCAAGTTCAGCATCGAAGCCAGGGACGTGGAAAGTGCAAGTCCCCCGTGTCCCATGGGCCCCATAAGAATGATCCCCAGAACGATATTGGCACAAACGGATACTGCAGCGGTTATGACCGGCGTCCGGGTATCCTGCAATGCATAAAATGTCGAAACCACAATCCGTACGGCGGAAAAAGCCCATAATCCGATACTATAGTATAAAAGAGCGTATGCAGTCAAATGGGTTGTCGTGGCATCAAAAGCGCCCCTTTTAAATAACAACGCGACAATCGGCTCCCGCAAAACGATCAGGCCGACCATTGAAGGAATCGTAATAAAAAAAATCAGTTTCATGGCATATGAGAAGGTCTCCCGAACTGCCTGCAAGTCCTTTTTCGCAGCCTGTCTGGAAAGACTCGGTAGAACAGCCGTTGCGGTTGCGATTGCAAATATTCCAAGGGGAAACTGCACCAGACGGTCTGCATAATACAGATACGAAACACTCCCTTGGGCCAGCAACGAAGCAAGGAGGGTCCCCACCAGGATATTGATCTGATAAACTGCGGCGCCGAATATGGTGGGCAGCATGAGCCGGCCGATTTTCTTGAGTCCGGGATGGAAAATTTTTGCTTTCTGCCAGAAATAGAATCCTTTTTTGATCAGAAACGGCACTTGAAGTGCCAGCTGCAACACACCGCCGATGACCACGCCGATGGCCAGACCTGTTACAGGATCCGTCATGTGGGGTGAAATAAAAAAAACCGAACCAATAATGGCGATGTTCAAAAAAACAGGCGCAAGGGCCGGTGCAGCGAAATGACCCAGAACATTGAGGATTCCCATGGAAAGGGCCACCATTCCGATAAAGAAAATATACGGAAACATGACCCGGGTCAAAAAGATCGTGAGGGAAAGTTTTTCAGGTGAGTCGGCAAACCCGGGGGCGATGATCCGTATGATCACCGGAGAGAATACGATCCCCGTGACAGCGACGGCAACCAGCAACACCGAAAGCACCCTTACGGCCGATCTCGCCATTTCAAAGGCATCATCTTTTCCACGGGTTGTCAGGTATTCGGTAAAAACAGGAATAAAAGCAGCACTTAACGATCCTTCGGCAAAAAGTCTTCTTAAGAGATTCGGAATTCTGAACGCCACAAAAAATGCATCTGAACTGAGTCCGGCACCGAAAAACCCGGCAATGACAACATCTCTTATAAAACCAAGAATACGGCTCAATAGCGTTGCCGATCCAACAACACCGGTGGCCTTGGTGACACGGTCGTTTTCGGAGACCGGTCTATTTTTGGGTGGATTCATATCGAGCAAAAAATTCTTGACAACCCTTCAATTAATTCATAAATTAGTCATTTTTAAATATATTATCTTATAAAAAGGAGTTTATTGAAAATTGGCCAACCATAAATCTGCATTAAAGCGTGCACGCCAGAACGAAGTGAGGCGGATTCGCAATAAGTCGACAAAGACCCGGATTAAAAATATTGTCAAAGATGTGCGACTTTCTGTGAGCGAAAAATCGAAAGAATCGGCGTTGACTAAACTCGATACCGCAAAATCTATTATCGATAACGCAGCAAAAAAAGGTGTGATTCACAAAAAATCCGCGTCAAGGAAAATTTCCCGCCTCTCCAAAATCGTAAACGCCGTCTCTGCCTAACCGGTAAAACCCGCATTTTTTATGAAGCGCTCGTCTGGCGTGTAATACGATTGCTGGGCGTGTCCCTCGCGGACCGGTGGTGATAAACTCGAACGACAGGTTCTTAAAAATCGTCTGTTAAACGATTGTATGCGGATTCTGCAAGTCGTTTAGACAGGATTTCGAGGGCATGGCGCTTGTTTCGTTCGGTGATCTGATTGTTGGCCCCCACATCATAGGCTTCGCTGTCAGAAATACCTGACCTGGACCATATCACCGTATCGCCTTGATCCGTTAATTTCAGACTTATTGTAATTTGGACCTGTCTTTCAAGGGGGTCCAGCTGCCCTTGACGGGATATGGTCCGAATATGCTCAGATTCGATCACCCCGGTAAGGAATGCCTCCGCATTGACTCTGCTTTTCTGTACGGCCCGTCCATTTCTGGTAAATTCGTATATCAGGTTATTGGTAACGGTATTTTCATAACCGGTTTCCACCGTACGGTTTTCGAGGACTTCGATGAAGATGGCCTGTACGCCGGATGGCAGATTTCCACTCCCGGAAAACCGGTAGCCGCACGCTGAAAAAAACACCCCGATAAAAAGGACCGGCCAAATATATTTCCTACAATCAAACACGGCTATTCCATTTTTTAAGTTCATCAGTTAAACCACAATGTTCACGAGCTTCTTCTTGACGACAATAACTTTCTTGACAGGGTTACCATCGATAAATTTCTGGACCCGTTCATCTGAAAGGGCCATCTCCTTAAGGGTACCGTCGTCTGCATCTGCATCCACATGGAATCTGCTTCTGAGTTTGCCGTTCACCTGCACAACGATCAAGAGTTCATCCTTGACCAAGGCATCTTCCCGGTATGACGGCCACGATGCAAGCAAAATGCTGGTTTCAAATCCCAGGGCGTTCCACAGTTCTTCGGCAAAATGTGGAACAATGGGTGATAAGAGAAGTGTCACAGACTCCAGGGCGAACCGCATGACCCCAATTTTTTGAGGACTTTTGTCCGGTTCCACCCCGTACAGGGTGTTCACAAGCTCCATGACCGCACTGATGGCGGTATTGAAATGGAATCTGTCTTCAATATCTTTGGTAACTTTTTTAATGGCTTCATGGGTCTTTTTGACGACATCCCGAGCATCGCCCGCCACCTGATCCGGACGACCGTCAAAAGGTTCGGCCTCGCGGATTGAATCCATCCAGTTCTGGGCAAGGCGCCAAACACGGTTCAAAAAGCGATAACCGCCTTCAACCCCCTGTTCGCTCCATTCCAAATCCCTTTCCGGTGGGGCCGCGAAAAGGCAGAAGAGTCTCGTCGTATCCGCACCGTATTTTTCCAGTAGAATGTTCGGATCGATGACGTTCTTTTTCGACTTGGACATCTTCTCAACCCGGCCCACCGTCGTCGCCTGCCCGCATTTTTTACAACCCCGGTCTTCACCGGTTCCGTCCACCTCTTCAGGAAGAAGAAACCCGTGTTCCGGGCAGGAAACCGTCTCTTTACAGACCATCCCCTGGGTCAACAGCCGTGTGAAAGGCTCTTTATATTTGACCAGCCCAAAGTCTTTGAGCACACGGGTATAATATCGGGAATAAAGCAGATGTAAAATGGCATGCTCCACACCGCCGATATACTGATCCACCGGCATCCAGTAATCCACAGATTTGCTGTCGAACATTCCGCTGTCGCAATTCGGGCTGCAATATCTTTCATAATACCATGAGGATTCCACAAAGGTATCCATTGTGTCGGTTTCCCGTCTGGCTTCACGGCTGCCGCAAATCGGACAGGTCGTGTTTACAAAAGATTCGAGGGTCGCAAGGGGCGACTTCCCCCCTTCCAAAAGACCGGTATCCTCTGGCAACAGAATGGGAAGATCTTCTTCGGGAACAGGGACAATGTTACATGTTTTGCAATGAATTATCGGGATGGGCGCCCCCCAGTACCGCTGCCTCGATATCCCCCAGTCCCTCAACCTGAAACTCACCGTTTTCTTTCCCAAGCTCTTTTGTTCGAGATAAGAAGCGATCTCATCGAGGGCCTGGATATTATCCATGCCGTTGAACGGGCCGGAGTTCACCATGGTACCTTCTCCGGCATACGCCTCGGTCATGGAGACGGGATCGAGATCCTCATCATACGGTTTTACGACCACGACGATGTCGAGGTCGTATTTACGGGCAAATTCAAAATCCCGCTGATCGTGTGCCGGAACGGACATGACGGCACCGGTACCATATTCCATGAGGGCGAAATTGGCCGTATAGATCGGCATGCGAATACCGCTTAAAGGGTTGATACAATATGCACCGGTAAAAACCCCCTCTTTTTCATAGCTTTCCACCGCCCTGCTGGAACGGTCCTGGCTGGATATCCGGTCGATGAACTCGAAGACGTCTTTCTCCTGTCGGGTCCCTTTGGACAGTTTGATCACCAGCGGATGCTCCGGCGCAAGGCACATGAACGTCGCGCCGTAGACCGTATCCTGTCGGGTGGTAAAAACGGGTATGTGTTCGTCGGTATTTTCTATGGGAAACCGTATTTCCGCGCCAACGCTCTTCCCGATCCAGTTTTTCTGCATGGTGATAACTTTATCCGGCCAGCCGGGCAGTTTTTCGCAGTATGACAAAAGATCCTCGGCATAATCGGTAATACGGAAAAACCATTGCCAGAGCTTCTTCTGACGGACCTGTTCGCCGCACCGCCAACACAGGCCGGCTTCAACCTGTTCGTTGGCCAGAACCGTCTGACAGTCTTCACACCAGTTTACAAAAGACTCCTTGCGATAGGCCATCCCTTTTTCATACATTTTTAAAAAGAGCCACTGTTCCCAGCGATAATACTCGGGCCGGCACGTTGCGATTTCCCTGTCCCAGTCGTAGGAAAAACCGATAGATTTCAACTGGGATCTCATGGCATCGATATTTTCATACGTCCACTTGGCCGGGTGACTGTTATTGGCAATGGCAGCGTTCTCCGCCGGCATGCCAAATGCATCCCATCCCATGGGATGAAGGACGTTAAATCCCTGCATCCGTTTATACCGTGCGACAACATCTCCGATGGTATAGTTTCTCACATGTCCCATGTGGATGTTGCCGGACGGATAGGGGAACATCTCGAGCAGATAATATTTTTCTTTGTCAGGGTTTTCATCGACCTTGAAAAGTTTTGTCTCTTCCCAGAATTTTTGCCACTTGGATTCCAATGCCCTTGGTTCGTATCTTTCATCCATTTTAAATAGGTTGCCTCAATTCAATAATTTATTTCATATTATCCGCGATGACACACGGTGTCGTCTCTATAAACTTACACGCGTGCAACACGCTAATTTCACATGTCATTATCACCGGTTCGAACAATAACTTCTCATGCCACAACATTGGGTAAATAGCAAGTGATAAGACCTGAATCTCGCAGGCAGGATTCAGATAAGAAATCATTTGACTTGTATGTTACAATTTCATATTCATTTTAGAAAGTAAGTGCTTGAGATTAGAACTTGTTTCCCTTCAGAAGCAATCCTTTAATTTCGAAGTATAAAATTCAACTCCAATTTGGAACAAACACAATGAAAGAAAATAGTTTATGAGCAGTAAAATCCTTATCGATTCCATAGATCCCGAGGATTGCAGGATTGCAAAAGTCATCGACACCAAGCTTGAAGAATTTCATATCGAAAGCTCGGGAAGAGAAAGTATCCATGGTAATATTTATAAAGCGGTCATCGCCCATATTGAACCCAGCCTTCAGGCCGCATTTGTGGACTATGGAGGGGAACGACACGGTTTTTTGCAGAAGCATGAAATCCACAGCGATTATTTCCAAGACAATCTTTCAAAAGATCGATCCATACTAAAAATGATCAAGCGGGGTCAAGAACTCCTGGTACAGGTTACCAAAGACCCTCACATGAAAAAAGGCGCCATGCTCACCACGTATATATCGCTTCCGGGACGGCACCTTGTGCTGATGCCCGGCATCGATAAGCGTGGGATCTCCCGCAAAATTGAAGATGAAGAAGAACGCAAGCGTCTCAAAAGTATTGTCGGCAAACTTAAGATTCCCGAAGGTTTCGGTCTCATTGTCCGCACTGCGGGGATACACAGTAACAAAACACACCTGGCCAAAGATTTACGCTATCTTCTCCGGCTATGGAAAAACATCCAAAAAAACATAATGAACGTACCGGCGCCTGCACTCCTGTACAAAGAGCAGAACCTTGTTTTAAGGTCCATACGTGACTATTTCACACTCGATGTCACAGAAATCCTCATCAACGATGCCGCGGTACACCGTGAAGTTAAAGATTTTGTTAAAATCATATCGCCCAAACACACCAAAATCGTCAAACTCTATAAAGAAGACCGGCCCATATTCAGCAAATATCAGCTCGAAGATCAGATTTCATCGATCTATAGAAGCCGCGTCAAACTTAAATCCGGCGGTTCTATTGTCATTGCGCAGACCGAAGCACTGGTCTCCATCGATGTGAATTCCGGGAAAGCAACCCAAAAAAAATCCATTGAACAGACAGCCCTCCAGACCAACATTGAAGCCGCCGAAGAAATTGCCCGCCAATTGCGACTGAGAGACTTGGGCGGTCTTGTGGTGATCGATTTCATCGATATGAGAGATTCCAAGCACAAAACTGAAATTGAAAGGGCTGCCAAACGCAATTTGAAATCCGACAAAGCCAAAACAAAAATCAGCAAGATTTCACAGTTCGGCCTGATGGAAATGTCGAGGCAACGCCTCAGACCCTCCATCGAATCCAGCAGTTTTCAACCCTGCAGTCATTGCAAGGGGAAAGGGATGATTCCGTCGATTGAAATGCTGGCCCTCGACTTTCTCCGCCAACTTCGTCTCGAAACGCTAAAAAATAAAACTACCAGCGTCAAAGGTATCGTCCCGTCCGGGGTCGCAGACTATCTTTTGAATAAAAAACGAAAGGAGATCCTCGACCTGGAAGTACGGCGCGGCCTTTCCATTACCATCGAAGGGGATGACACGATTATCCCGGGCATGAGCACCGTCGTGCGCGAAAAATAAAGCGCCCTGCCGCCCTGCACACGGGATCTTACCTGAAAAAAACTATGCCGAAAAAATCTGACAAACGCCCCAATAGCCTTCGAGGGATTATCGTCCTGTGTGTGGTAATTTTTATCACCGGCGCAGGTCTGATGGTGTGGCTGAAACAAAACCCTGAACCGGGTAAAAAAACCGCTCCTGAAAACGTTCAAATCCAAACCAACGCGGAGACGGTCATCGACGTCAACACCCTCCAAGAAGATCCGGAACTCAAGGGACGGATGCAACAGCGCAAGGCCCGATTTGGCCTTGAAAAAGGGGTCGATATCATTGCGAAATCCAATGAGTCATTTAAAATCGGCGATATCACGGTTTCCATGAAGGAGATCTTAGACAAAATTCGGATTAAACGTGGCGATATCATTGAAAAAGACCTCAAGTCAAAAGGTACGGACGAAAAGAATAAACTGGAAACCTTCGGAATATACATTGTTCAGCCCGGAGACAATATCTGGAATATACATTTTAATTTCATGAAAGATTATTTTGCCCATAAAGGCATAACCCTTTCTCCCCTTGCCGATGAATCGGTTGAGGGCGGACGCAGTTCCGGTGTCGCCAAGCTTCTTAAATTTTCTGAAAACACGGTGAACATTTACAATTTGAAAGAACACAAGCTGGATGTCGACCTCAACCTGATCTTTCCCTTGACCAAACTGGTTGTATATAATATGGATCAGATTTTTGCACTTCTGGATCTCATCGATTACGAACATGTTAACAACATTCAGTTCGACGGCGAAACACTCTGGATATCTGCAAAGTAAAGAAATGTTTGACCTAAAATATAATATACGGTATATCAACGCCATTTTTGATGGTGTTGACCGATAAAAGGTCTCGTGCCGATGGTGATAAACGTGCAAAAGATCTTTTACACGAAATATCGAATTCCGCCTCTGGCGGAAGAATAAAAACGTAAAATATTGACGAATCATTTAAAGGGGGTTTTATCTTGATAAGTACTGCGTATGCAATGGGCACGGGCGGAGCATCCGGAGGACAGGGAGCCGGAGGATTTGCATCTCTTATTCCCATCATCCTGATGTTTGTAATATTCTATTTTCTGCTCATCCGGCCCCAGCAAAAAAAGTCCAAAGAACATCGTGAAATGATCAGCCACCTTAAAAAGGGCGACCGCATCGTAACCACTGGCGGTCTGCATGGTCGAATTACCGCTACGGGTGAACAAACAATGACGGTGGAAATCGCCGACAAAGTACGTGTGAAAGTTTCCCGAGGAAATGTGGCGCAGGTGGTCCAGTCTTCATCACAGCCTCAAGCCAAAAAAAAGTAAGGCTGATTCACCATAAAAAATGAAGACGCTACCTTAACCATTTACTCTGTAGCGGATTAAAATAATCCCGGTGAAGGTACGCGAACGTTTTGGCATCTATGGCGAACAGGGATGCGCTTCAAAAACGGATCCTCTGAACCCACTGTTCCGGAGTATTAACCGCGTTTAGGTAATACCATTTTTGATTTATTGAAAGGATAGGATCATTGAACAATCTTTCATGGCGAGCTCTGGCAGTTTTTGCGGTCATTATTATTGCCATTATATACGTTCTTCCGACCATAAGACCCACCTGGTGGCCGCATAAAAAGATCAACCTGGGCCTCGACCTTCAAGGCGGCATGCATCTGGTTTTAGAAGTGGACACGGATAAAGCTCTGGAAGGTACCCTAGAACGTATAAGCCAGGAAATCCGGGATTTTTGCAGAAAAGAGCATGTTCGATATATCGCCTTAAATCGTGTGGAGGGGAACCGTATCTCCATCAAACTGCAAGGACAAAACAACATCGACGGATTTGATAAACTTCTCGACAAGGATTTCCAAGGCCTGCGTATACTTTCCAGATCAACCGACGGCGATGTCCTGACCCTCACCTTGGATCTTCCGGACAGGGAAGCCGATCAAATCAAAAAAATGGCCACCGATCAGGCCCTTGAAACCATTCGAAACCGGATCGACCAGTTCGGGGTCAGCGAGCCCGATATTCGCCACCAGGGTGAAAAACGGATACTGGTCCAGCTTCCGGGAATAAAGGATACAAAAAGGGCCAAAGACCTCATCGGCAGGACCGCACTTTTGGAATTCAAACTGCTGGATGAAACCCATGATCTGAATGCCGCCCTGAAAGGCGATATTCCGCCTGGAAGCGAAGTTCTTTACGGAACCAAAGAAGATCCCGCCACACGGCGCATTATAAAAACCCCTTATCTGATCAAAAAAAGAACCCTATTGACGGGAGCCCATCTTACCGATGCAAAGGTTCAGATAGATTCCCAGTACAACGAACCTTATGTCTCCATCGATTTTGATAAGAAAGGGGGCAGGGATTTTGCCCGAATCACCGAAGCAAATGTTAAAAAACGTCTCGCAATCGTGCTGGACGACAAGGTCTATTCAGCACCGGTGATCCAGGAAAAAATCAGCGGCGGCCAGGCTCGTATCACCGGAAATTTTACCACGGAAGAAGCACGGGATCTCGCCATTGCCCTGCGTGCAGGCGCCCTCCCGGCACCGGTACTGATTCTCGAGGAAAGAACCGTAGGCCCCTCTCTGGGAACAGATTCCATCAGAAAAGGGCTCATATCCATGTGTTTCGGCGGTATCCTTGTGGTTTTGTTCATGGTCGTCTATTACCGGGGTTCGGGGCTCATTGCAGACTTTGCACTGATTCTTAACGTTATCCTGATTGCCGGAGGACTGGCCGGTTTTCAGGCCACGTTGACCCTTCCCGGTATCGCAGGCATCATTCTCACCATCGGGATGGCGGTAGATGCCAATGTTCTCATATTCGAACGTATCAGAGAGGAGATGAACATCGGCAAAACGCCCCGTGCGGCCGTGGACGCAGGCTATGACCGGGCGACCCTAACGATTCTCGATGCCAATGTTACCACGCTGATTGCCGCTCTGGTCCTCTTCCAGTTCGGTACCGGGCCGGTCAAAGGATTCGCCGTAACCCTCAGTCTGGGAGTTATCGCCAGCCTCTTTACAGCCCTTATCGTCACCCGTATGATATTCGATTTCTATTTAATTAAACGAAAGGTTAAAACTCTAAGCATTTAGTTAGAGGATTCTATTGATGCAATTTATAAAGCCTGATATCAACCTCAATTTTGTCGGTAAAAGAAAGATCGCTTTCATGCTGTCGCTGGCGATGATCCTTATCAGCATCGGGTCTCTCGTGGTCCACAAAGGGCCCAAATACGGTATCGATTTTGCCGGCGGCACCTTGATACAAGTCAAATTCGATGCGCCCGTAAAACTGGCGGATATTAAATCAGGACTCGCCACCGTAAACCTGGGCAAATCATCGGTTCAAGGGTTCGGTGAACACAGCGAACATGAGTATCTGATCCGCACCGACAGGTCGGTCATGACCGAAAAGGGATTTTCCTTGGAAGTAAAAGAGGCCTTGGCGTCGTCAACCGGACAGGGGGTGGACATCCGACGGGTTGAGATGGTTGGGCCCCAGGTGGGCAAGGATTTACGGGAAAAAGCACTGTTCGCCATGTTTTACGCCCTGCTCTTTATTACCATATATATATCCGGTCGGTTTGAACTCAAGTGGGTCTTGAGCGGCGTTATGGCCGGAGCGCTGATGGGTGCTGTTTATCTGCTTTCTATTTTCAATGTCAGCGTCCCGTATCTGATTGCTGCGGCATTGATTGTAACGCTTTTTCTTTTCTGGTTTCTTGAGTTGAAATATGCCATGGGGGCCATTGTGGCACTTGTCCATGATGTTACCATTACGGTGGGCATATTCTCTCTGTTCGGCAAGGAGTTTACACTTCCGATCATCGCGGCGCTGCTCACAATCATCGGATATTCACTCAATGATACCATCATTGTGTTCGACAGAATTCGGGAAAATTTGAGGAAGTATCACAAAAATCCTTTGGAAGTCGTCATTAACAAAAGCGTCAATGAAACCCTTAGCCGAACCATACTGACGTCTTTGACAACCCTTGTTGTGGTTGTCACCCTGTTTGTCATGGGGGGTGGGATTATCCATGATTTCGCATTTGCAATGATGATCGGTGTCATTGTCGGGACCTACTCTTCCGTTTACGTGGCAAGCCCCATACTCCTGGCATGGAAGGTTCGTGGAAAAAAATAACACGTGGATCATATTCTGCCATGGTTTATTCTGAAAAGTGTTCCCGGAATCGGAAACCTCCTTTTCAAACGGCTGATCGATCGTTTCAATTCCCCGGAGTTTATTTTTGGAGCCACCCGAGACGAACTTCTTGAGGTTGAAGGCATAACCCCTCGCCTCGTGGCTGCTATAAAGCAGCGCAAAATTCCCGATCCGGTCAAAAAAGATTTCGACCTTGCCCTGCAAAAGGGGTATAAAATTGTCACCATGGCAGATTCCGATTATCCGCCCCTTTTGCTTCAGATACCGGATCCGCCGCCGTTTCTGTACGTTTTCGGCCGTCTTGACGGTTCCATAAAAAATATTGCGGTTGTCGGCTCCAGAAACGCCACAAGTTATGGGCGCTCCACGACCCGGCGGCTGTGCAGAGATTTGGCCCGGCTCGAGATAACCATTGTCAGCGGTATGGCACTGGGAATCGATTCGGCAGCCCACGAAGGCGCACTCATGGGCAAAGGCGCTACCATCGCCGTACTTGGAAGCGGTCTCGAGAACATTTACCCGGCCGAAAACCGTAAGCTTTTTTATCAAATTGCCGACACCGGTGCCGTTGTTTCGGAATTTTCTCTGACGGCCGAGCCCGATGCCCACAATTTCCCGAGACGAAACAGAATTATCAGTGGGATGTCCCTTGGAACCGTGGTTGTGGAAGCGACCCGACGGAGCGGCTCTCTGATAACGGCACGTCTTGCAGCAGAACAGAACAGGGAGGTATTTGCGGTTCCGGGCAGCATTCAGTCCTTTAAAAGTACCGGGACGCACACACTCATAAAACAGGGCGCCAAACTGGTTGAACATGCCCAAGACATCATGGAAGAGCTTTCTTATATTATCGAAGCTCCGGTTGAAACAGATACCACCGCGGATGAAACGCCGGAGAAAATACCCCAGTTGTCCCTCGAGGAATCCAGGGTGTTTGACGCGCTGGAGGCGTATCCGGTTCACATCGACGATCTGGCGCGGAAGCTGTCCATGGAATCCGGCAGACTTTCGAGTGTTCTGCTGCAACTGGAGCTCAAAAATATTGTACGGCAATCTCCAGGGAAGTTCTTTTCCATTGCCCAAAGGGTGTGAGCAGAATTAATACGCCTAATTGATCGTAAACAAACTGGGAGAAATATTATACGTGTTTCGTTTTTTATATTTTTTGTAGATACAAATGTATGTTCATAACGCTTCTATAGATGAGATATAAATCTTTTAATACAATCCCATTTTGTTTACCCTTCGGGAAAGTTTAGGATACCCCATCTCCGGAGCTTGTCCGCCAATCAAAAATAAAATTTAACGTCAAGCTGTCTCAAAAACAATAGATTACGCTCAAGGGTCAAGGCCCAGGCCGACCCAAACGCCCAGCATGCAGTATGTGAGCATTTTATGGCGGCATGGAACGCAGCCATAGGGCATAAGATGCATTTTTGAGACGGCTTAATATTTAAAACGAGGAAATACTGTGACAAAACCACTTGTTGTCGTGGAATCACCGACAAAAGTAAGAACCATTAAAAAATATCTCGGCGACCGCTACAATGTCGCTGCCACCGTTGGCCATATAAAGGACCTTCCGGCCAAAGAGATGGGTATCGATATCGAAAAAGGCTTCAAACCCAAATACACGAACATCCCCGGGAAGCAGAAGATTATCAAATCGTTAAGACAGGCTGCAGGGGATTCAAAAGATATTTATCTGGCACCCGACCCGGACAGAGAGGGCGAAGCCATTGCATGGCACACTGCGGAAATTCTGAAAAAAAAGGACAGAAAATTTCACAGAGTACTGTTTCATGAACTGACAAAAAAGGCCGTCAACGAAGCCATAGCATCGCCTGAAGATCTCAACCGAAACAAGTATGAAGCACAGCAGGCACGCAGGATGCTCGACAGACTCGTGGGATACCAGATATCCCCCTTGTTATGGCGCAAGGTAAAAGGCGGGCTCAGCGCAGGACGTGTACAGTCGGTTGCCGTGAGAATAATTTGTGAAAGAGAGCGGGCTATCCAGGCCTTTGAGCCGCAAGAATACTGGTCGATCACCGCGCATCTCGAGAACAGCGATCCCCCGCCGTTCAAAGCAAAACTGGTTAAAAAGAAGGGGAAAAAAATTAAAATCCCCGACGAAAAGACATCCGACAGCATTATAGCGGAATTGTCCGGGCAAGAATTCCGTGTTGAAAAAATTACGAAAAAAATTACGAGAAGAAATCCCTCGCCCCCGTTTATCACAAGCAAGCTGCAGCAGGAAGCCATCCGAAAGCTTAGATTTTCCGCAAAAAAAACAATGACCGTGGCCCAGCAGCTCTATGAAGGAATCGATCTTGGCCCCGGTGAACCCGAAGGGCTTATTACTTACATGCGCACAGATTCCACGCGCATTTCAAACGAAGCGGCCATTGAAGCCCTTCAATTCGTACGGGAAAAATTCGGACAGGAATATGCCAATCCAAAACCGAGGTTTTTCAAAAATCGTAAAAAAGCGCAAGATGCCCATGAAGCCATACGGCCCACATCGGTCTTTAATACCCCTGAGAAAATAAAACGTTTTCTGTCCGAAGATCAGCTGGCGTTGTATGAGCTTATCTGGAAGCGCTTTGTTTCATCTCAGATGAAACAGGCCCTCATCAATCAAAATTCCATATCGATCCGTGCCGGTTCATATCTCTTTACCGCAAGCGGCTCATCGGTTGCGTTTCCCGGTTTTATGGCGCTCTATATGTCCGTGGACGAGCAGATCGAAAGTGAAAGCCAAAAGAAAAAAGACGATCTTCCCGAACTGAGTGAAGGGATGATTTTGAAACTCAATCGACTGGAACCCAAACAGCATTTTACCATGCCTCCGCCGAGATTTTCAGAGGCGTCTTTGGTCAAGGAACTCGAAGAAAACGGTATCGGGCGCCCCAGCACCTATGCCGCCATTCTGTCGATAATCCGGGAAAAAGGTTATGTGGATCTGATCAAAGGATACTTCAAACCCAACGAACTGGGTTTTATCGTCAACGATCTGCTGGTGGGGAGCTTTTCCGATGTATTCGATGTGGAGTTTACCGCCAAAATGGAAGACGACCTTGACCGCATAGAACTCACAGAGGCGGACGCTTTAGAAATTTTAACGCGATTCTACGACGCGTTTAAAAAAGAACTCGACGCAGCTTCAACCGACATGCTCAGTGTCAAAGGTGTGGGCTTCCCCACGGACCTTACCTGTCCCAAATGCAACGCCCGGCTTCATATCCGGGTCGGTAAGACCGGACATTTTCTGAGCTGCTCCGGTTACCCGGAATGTACCCATTCCAGCAACTACACCCGGGATGAAAAAGGGGTTATTCATCCCGCCGAACTGCCGCCGGATGAACCTTCGGACAGGGTTTGTGAAAAATGCGGCAAACCGATGCTTATAAAGCATGGGAAATACGGAATATTCTACGCTTGCAGCGGGTATCCGGCGTGCAAAAACACCCTATCCGCAAATTCAAACAACGGCGGAGAAAAAACCGGGGTCGACTGCCCGGAAACGGATTGCGGCGGAAACCTGGTTCAACGAACATCCAGGCGGGGTAAAATTTTTTACGGTTGCAGCCGCTTTCCAGATTGCACCTTTGCCATCTGGGACAAACCTGTTGATAAACAGTGTCCCGAGTGCGGCGCCCGATTCCTGGTGGAAAAATCCACCAAAAAACAGGGCGACTTTCTGGCCTGTAACACCAAGGGATGCGGATTTAAGTTAAAAACAGGCTGATGCGACGACATCGGCAATTGTAGATGTTAGGTTTAAAGTGACGTTTTGATCGGGTCTTTGGCAACCATTTCAAAAGCTTCCTAAAGGTTCAAACCGGGGAATGGGGGGTGCTGAGATAGTTTCTAAAGTCCGCAGACGACAGGCTTTGCCACAATGTTTCTTCCGCATGGGGCTCCAAGGCGATGGTAGGCGTCAACCCTTTCTTACGCATCAGCTGAAAAAGACTCCCGAAATCCACGTTCCCCGCCCCGATTGCCCAATGGGTGTCCGCTTCTCCGTCATTATCGTGGAGGTGAACTTCCATTATTTTCTCATTGAAAGTGTCTATCCATTTTTCGAAGGACCCATCGGCGAAAACATTGTGGTGCCCCACATCCAAACAAAACCCGAAAAAATCGGATGGAATCGCCTCGAAAAGGGCGGAATGCACTTCGGGACTTTCCTCGTAAACATTTTCCAGCAACAGGTTAAATCCGAAACGTTCTGCATGCGCCACACAGGGTTTCCATGTGGCAATACTCGATGACAGCCATTCTGTCCAAAGTTCTCGATAATGACACGGATCGTAACCGGTATGGCAAACAACATTCGCCGGTTCAAAAATAGGAATTATTTCAAAAAACCGCGCCAATCTTTTTCGTGTTGCCGTCAACAGCATCGGATCGATCCCGCCGGGGACCAGATCCATAAAAGGACCGTGCAAGGTTATTTTACGGTTATTTGCTTTGAGAATATCAGCCACCTGCTCAAACTCCTTGGCAGATGTCGTGTCCAGGGCCTGGGCATCTATTCCAATTTCAGGGTTCATTCCGTTTTCCAGGAACATGGGAAGGTATCTATTTTTGAGATCCAAAAATGGCGCATTAACCTGTATTTTTTTCAACAATGTTAAATCCGTTTTTCGTTGGTCCATAACCTCTTCTCGACTTTTGACGGCGCACGGTTGCCGTTAAAACATTCTTCCCGTTTTGTTTACGCTCATTTAGGGTTTAATAAAGAACGTCGACCATAGGGGAAGAACAGAATGATTCCCATAAATGGTATGGATATTTAAGGCCTATCAACCTTTGCCATGGGATCTATATAACCGTAAGACTACCCCATTTTCTCTGCACATTCAATGCACAGATCCGTTTCAGGCAGAATCATCAATCGTGCGAATAGAATGGGTTCTTCACACTGCCTGCATAATCCAAAATCCGGGGCATCGATCATTCTCAAAGCACGTTCCAGTTTTGATAAGGTATATTGGATTTTGCGCAATGCCGCTTCATTGATGCTCTTGCTGTTGATGGCTTCCATGCGGGTCAGTCTGCCGATGGAATTGTCCGGTGGAATCGGCGCGGTCAGCTCTTTAAAAAGAATAACATCTTTTTTTAAGATCTCGATCTTCTCCCGGATATGATTTTCGAGTGTTTCTTTTTCGATTTGTTGCATGGTGTTTTTATGAACATCAAATGCGCACGGAGAAATGACCTCAATAAAATGGTTCTTCTCCCAGTTTTTTTACGATCAATTAGGGTTTAACGCTATTTTCCCTTGATCGATTCAGATATCGCCGCTACCCTTTTTGAGATATCCCGAACCGTCATTTTTCGGTGGTCTATCCACCATTTGGCCTCGGTTTTTTCCTGCCATTCCTTGAAAAACAGGTCAAAAGCTTTTCCTGACAGTTCCCGTTCATCCTCATTTTCAAACTGGAGGCTTTTTTTCAGATAATCGACCTTGTTGATCAGCTCTTCCCGGATCTTCTCCGCCCATGACACCATCTTCCGGGTGCCTTCAAGTTCAGAAAATCCGATGGCCTGATGTGCCTTGACAAGTTTTGCCGTCTGCCGGCCGAAATATTCTTTTTTGCATTTTTCACAATACCAATCTTTTTTATCCACCAGAAACAGGTTTTTCTCGTGGCTCTCAAAAAGCTGCACCTTGAACTTGGTGCGGCAGGTACGGCATTTTACCGCATACGTATAGATGTCTTCGGTCATTTTTCATCCATGGTTCGGACGTCTGTTCACGTCCTTGTGCTGGGTTTATTTTTATTCGGTGCAATAGACCCTAACGTTGCAAGGGGCAGACCTCATAACTTTCAAACATTATGTCTATGTTTTTTTGTTTAACTTCAACTGGACCAGATAATGTCGTCCCCAGATGGTCATTAGAATACCGCCGAGTATCATTATGCCTGAAAGTGTCAGACGGAGCGTGATGGCTTCGGAAACGAATATTACGCCGCCCAAAGCGGCGATTGCGGGAACCAACAGTTGAACCACCGCCGCTTGGACGGCTGAAAGTCCCCCCAAGGCCACATACCATATGGTGTAACCGATCCCGGACGCAATACCGCCGGACAATACCGCCAATACGATCCCCTGGGTGGAACACCGGGCGTTTCCAATGGCCGCGATGGCCAAAACCATAACCAGTGGCATGGTGCGTAAAAAATTATACGCAGTATCCATCAGCGGATTCACTGAATCTCGCCCCTTAAGGGTATAAACACCCCATGCCATACCGGCGATGGTCATCAGAGAAAAACCGGTGACCGACGGTGTGCTGACCCCGGGTAAAATCAGATATACAAATCCAATGAATGCAATGGAACCACCGATCCGTTCGGTGATATGCAATCGATTTCCCGAAATAACATACAATGATATCATCGTTATCTGTACCGAAGCAAACAAAATGAGCGCACCCGTTCCGGTGTCCAGTGTAATATAGGCAAATGAAAATGTAACCGCATAAAGAAATAACATTAAACTGGCCGGCCAGCTGCCTTTAGCAGGTGAGCTGTTTTTATTACGGGTGATCTTTAAGATTGCCCACAGAACCACGGCGCCGGACAACAAACGTATCACGGTGAAACTGGATGCATCAATGGTTTTTTCGCCCAATGCCAGTCGGCACAGCACTGAATTCGCCGCAAACGCAATAAGCGTAAACCCTGTAAATATAATCGTTTTTATGAATAAAGGACTCGGTTTATTTGTCAAAAAAGTCTCCGGATAAAACAGTACGGCCGGGCAGTCCGGCAATACCTTGTGCCCCTCCGATTACGGGGCATTCGGTCAGCGACTGGGCGACATCAGGGCCGAGTCCCAGTGCGGATACAATTTTTCCCGCTTCTTCCTGAGAAGCGCCGGCCTGCCGATAAAAAACGGCCGCAATCCGGACTTCGTCCCGTCCCACGGCATTTTCCAAATCAGCAAACCTCAATGATTTCTATTTTTTGGCAGCCAAAAGTTTTTCGGTAATTCCATCCAGTTCCATTCTTTACCTCCTGTTTTTATGTGGGTCAATTCAGCATAGTGTTCTTTGATACATTCGAGGCAGATGCCGTGGCTGAATATGGGAATGATCCCTCTGAGTGTCTTGATTTCTTCCAACACCCGCTTGCGCGCTGCGATTTCCTTTACCAAAGAACGATTGGACTCGGACAGTTAGGCCATCCCGATTCAAATCATCGCACGCTGACGCCTAAATCTCACATCCATTTTTTCTTTTTAAAAAATAGGGCTTGACACAAGAAAATCACCAGTAAAATTAAAATAAATATAAAAAACCCCCATTTGCTCTCGGCCCCTGGAATTCCCCCGACGTTGATGCCGAGCAGTCCTGTAAAGAACCCAAGCGGTAAAAACAGTGCGGCGACGATCGACAATACATACATTCTTGAATTCATTTGTTCTGAAAGTCTGTTGACAAGTTCTTCTTGGGTAACAGAAGCTCTGTCTCTAATAGAGTCAAGGTCCTCGATGTAACGTATCAGTTGATCCGTTACTTCACGCAAGCGCATTCGGTCGTTATCGTCTAACCATGCAATCTTTTCCGTATAGAGTTTTATCATCGCCTCCCGCTGGGGCGCCAAGTAACGACGCAACATGATCGTCTCGCGACGAATGCCGGAAATCTCGCTCCGTAAGGCATGACTTCCGGCAGTCAGAACGTCTTCTTCCAGCTGGGCCGCACGATCTTCCAGTTCCTCCACTACGTCTTCCATTCTGGCGGTGAGACGACCGGTGAAGTCCGAAAGAAATTCTCCGGTTGTTTTCGGGCCGTTTTGTGATTTAAAAGAAGAAACAATATCCGAGACGGACAGCAAGGTTCGTCTTCTGGTGCTAATAATTCGATACTTGTCAAGCCAAATTCTGATGGACACCATGTCTTCAGGATCCGAACCGGGACTCAAATTTACGCCTCGAAGAGATAGAAGCGCAGAATCATCGATAACGGTAGTCCTTGGCCGTGTTTCTTCGCTCAACAAGGCTTCAGAAGCAATTTCATCTATTTTGCTTTCTTCTATAACCCATTTGCGAGCATATTCCGATGTGAAATCCAGATGGACCCAAATCGGTCCTTGTTCCGGGCGCCAAGATCTGATTTCTTCCCAATCTACCTGGCGTGCGCCGCCGGCGGCGTCGAGTATAAATGCGTATACCAATCCTTCTTGATTCATCATACCTCCTTAGATGACCAGGCTGGAACCACGAAGCACCCGGCCTGGACATGACCTGATCGGATATCCCGGTGAGAGTCCATGCAGCTGGTGACATGACGATATTTTTTCTAACGTTGTGCTATAGACGCTCAACGACTTTTTTCAGCTTGGCCTGGACCTGATCGGCAATCTCCTGTAAGTTCGGATTTTCAATGGTCTGCATGGACGCAATGGGATCGATGGCCGAGACCTCTATCTGCCCGGCTTCGGTCTCTTGAACGATCACATTGCACGGCAGCATGGTTCCGATTCTCCGCTCTGCCTGAAGGGCTTTGTATGCAAACGGAGGATTGCACGCCCCCAAGATCCTGTATTTCCTGAAATCCACATCCAGTTTTTTCTTCAAGGTCGTTTGGACATCGATGTCTGTAAGAACACCAAAGCCCTCTTTCTTCAGTTCATCGATAACCCTCTTTACCGCATCATCAAATGACATATCCAGAATTTTGTCGATGCTGTATTGCATGATTTTCTCCTTAACAGATATTCCCAACTACCGTTTAACTCACGGTCTTTTACCGAAAAGCGCCTAGCGATGCAGCGCGTAAAATTTGGCGCTGTTTAAAGGCGTTCGCCCGAGTTCTACAAATTTATCCGCCTCTGGCGTGATTTAGCACAGCGAGCTTGGCGCTTTACAGAAGGCTCAAGCCAACGAATGGGAGGTTTTGAAACGGGTTCTATGCATTTTTCAGGAATTCAATTGCTTTATTTTTATCATCCATGGAAAAGCTTTTCATATCTATCTTTTTAAATATTTTTCCTTCAAGATCGATAATTTTGTGCATCCATTTTTTGTGCGTTACCACTGCTATTCTGCGGATATTCGATATGCCGACATCGAAAAGAAACTTAAATTTCTCGACCATTGCATCGAATTCAACACCGCCGATACTTTCAATTTCTTGATATAGGAATACCTCTCCGAAAGTGTCGATTTTCTCTTTAATGGCAGAAAGCGCCATGGTCATCTCATCCTCTGTGATCTTTCCTCCCAAACGATAGGCAACGGCCTTCTCAATTCCGATATCCATCATTTCTAGCATTTTTTTACCTCCGGGCTAATGGTTTAAGCATGACATATTAGAAGCTATTGGAACATTTTTATTCATAAATCTTGACGAAGTGAAAGAAATTCGATTCCAACTGTTTGAGCCCGAAGGGCGATTTTTGGACCCTAATCGAACGAACGTTTAGGATGCCCCTCCGGTGAAATAGAGTTCGCATTTCACAGGACAGGCAGATCCGAGGCAAGCCGCGTTGCGAGATAACGGATATGCCGGTCGTCGGTTCCGCAACAGCCCCCCAGAATCTTCATGCCGAGTTCCCGGTGCAGGCCGGCCACGGATTGGCCGAAAGTTTCAGGCGCTTCCGCCACCAGATCGACGCTGTTGTCCAATTCTTCAGGGTTGAGGGCCGCCGTATTGGCCAGTAGGCCCGCAATCCGCTCCCTGACGCGTGAAGATGAATTGACTTCATGCAAAAGGGCGGCTCTGAACAAAGAGGCATGGGTGCAATTGACCAGATAGGCCAGCGGCCTTGGGCTGACTGCGGCATCGATGGCAGCGATGGTGTCCTTCAGGGGCGTACCGTTAAGAAGCGTGCCTTCAGGGCGAACAACAAAACTGACGATGTACGGCTTGCCGGTAGCACCCAGGGCCGATGCAAGTCCGGTGGCCTCGCTGAGGGCCGGCAAAGTGGCGGCAAGGAGGAAATCGACGCCGGCTTCCGCCAACATCATGGCCTGCCATATGTGGAACGCGTGCGCATCATCGGCCGTAAGTGCTTCAGCCGGATTATAGGCATCCCCGCGGCAGCTCAGCAAGCCGCAGACAACGACCTTCTGGGCATACGCACCGTAGCTGTTGCGCAATGCATCAAGAAACCGAAAATTGTCGCCGTTTACGTCCTTTTCCCCATAACCTGCAGCTGCGATCCGTTCCCGACTGGCCCGCCAGGTCGGGGTGGAAAGGAGGAGCGGCAAATCATACTGGAAGCCGATGTCCAGGTACTGCCGATAGATAGACTCCAGGGCGGAACGTTTCGATTCGTCATAGATAAACGCTGAATTGACGATATAAGGATCGAGTTCCAAGTCGCTGTTTCGGCGCAGGCGCTCGATAACAGCCCCCTCGCCAAGGATGAATGGATGTCGCTCAAGAAATTCCGGGAAAGGGATCGGGTTCATTTTACGTTCCTCGCTCCGAGATATGTAACCTTTGGGCGAACAGGCCGGCCACCCAACCCTTTGGGGCCGGGCCAGTATAGCCCATTGATCTTCAATCGGCAATCTTTCCTCTCAAAACTTTAAGCTGCCCTCTTTTGCTTTTGCGGTCAAGGCGTTTTTTTCGAGAGCTGCGGGTCGGTCGGGTCGGCCGGCGTTTTTTAGGAGACACCGTCACGCTTTTAATGAGTTCCCGGAGCCGTCTCAATGCCGCCGCCCTGTTCTTTTCCTGGCTTCGGTGGGCCTGGGCCTTGATAACGATGACACCTTCCTTGGTAATACGCTGGTCGGACAGCTTCAAAAGTCGCTTTTTATAAAGATCAGGTATCGATGAAGCGTTAATGTCAAAACGCAAGTGTACGGCCGTGGAAACCTTATTGACGTTC
>JAQYVT010000152.1 GCA_030145345.1 Desulfobacterales bacterium | reverse complement strand
CAATAAACAATTAATACTAGTGGTCTCTTTATTTCTTGGGTTTCTTTTAAATTTTCCATCTTTGTCATCCGCATACGCCCGAGCAGATCGCCGAAGTTTTCAGCGGTCCATCGTAGATTTCCGTTCGCGGTTGAACCCGAGGTTTAAGAAAGTCAAACGCAAAAAGACCCAACATATTATCGTCCATACCTCGGAACTTGGACTTAAAACGACCCTACGGGTTGTTTTGAAGGGAAAACGTTTGCGCAGCGGCCGGACCACCCATGGCGGGCATACCCATTATGTGATTGCTCGAAACGGACGCACGTATCGCATTCTGGACAAGAAATTCGAAGCCGACCACGCCGGTCTCAGCATGTGGAACGGAGAGACGGATATCAGCAAAATCTCCATTGGCATCGAATTGGTGGGGTATCATTACGCATCCATCTCTGAAAGCCAGTATCGATCCGTGGGCAAATTGATCGACATTTTACAAGGGGTTTACGGCTTGGATGACCGGGCAGTCCTGACCCACAGCCAGGTGGCCTACGGGAAGCGAAACCGGTGGTTCAAAAAAAATCACCGCGGGCGTAAACGCTGTGCAAAAAATTTTATTCGCGCCAAAGCCGAAGTGGGGCCGACCTGGACCTATGATCCCGATGTGCGATCCGGCCGACTTTTGGCAGACCCACAGCTGGCTGAAGTGTATTATGGTCGGCGGGGATATTATGCAAAAACCGAAGACGCGAACATCATCTCCAAGGGCAACACCGCCTGGTCCATCGCCGGGGAAGATTACGACAGTCGAACAACGGTCTACAAATTTCCAGGCGGTCAAATATACACCGGCGATCAAATTTCAGAAAGCATAGGCTGGAGCCGCATACCTGGGAAAACCGTCGTGCTGCTCAATCAGGAAAACAGCGTTTCTTTGAAAAAAAGCGATGGCCCTGTAAAAACCATATCGGACAGTCTCACGGCATGGTCGTTTGCCGGCAAAGCGTATAATCTAAAAACGACGATCTATTTTCTGCCGTCCGGCCGAATGAAATTCGGGTCGACGATATCCGACTGGGATGATCTGCCGGCCGAAACAAGGCTCATCGTCGGTTACCGAGGCCCTTACACCCTTTATAAAGATCAATCCGCCTACCGTATCGCCGGTCACAAATACAAAGATCGAAAAACGATCTACTACCTGCCATCCAAAAAACTGGTGGCCGGTGATAAAATAGAGAACTTTGATCGACTCCCGGCAGGCACCCTGATTTTTCTGCCTTACACCTAACAAATTTGACGCACGGGAAAAAGTCTTTTGCAAGCAGCCTGTTTCACCGGGGGGCACTGCTGCAATTCAAGAGCCCCGGAAGTTATCCGGTTTAAAATCCGAGGGGTCGAATATTTCCGCAAATCTTCGGCCATGTTTGCTGTGTTGCTTGTAATAGGCAATACATCTCTTGACGATGGCCAGAACTTCTTTCTCGCTAAACACGCCGTCCAGTTCTATGGCGAGTCTCGGATGCCTGCCCAATTTCCCACCCAGCTGCACCCGAAACCCTTTTTCTTTCGTTGCGATGGTTCCGGATGGACACGCATCCATACAGCGGCCGCATTTCAGACACCGGTCATGATCGATTTCAGGCACCTTCTCGGCGCTGTCCAGGACAATACAGTTTTCAATGCACGCCTCGACACACCCTTGGCAAAGTGTGCATTCTTCTTCAGTGATTTCGGGAATGACAGCACCGATGATCCCCACATCCTTAATTTGGGGCTGGGAACAGGCGTTGGGGCATTCGGCCAGTGTCACTCTAAATTCATGATGATACTTGAGATCACCTTTAACCTGTTCTTTTAAAAAGCCCAAAAGATCTTCTTTTTTAAGCAGCGCTTCGATCTTTTGAAACAGAGTTTCGCAGTTGTTTGCCCGGTTGGGACATCCGCTGGATCCAAAGCACGTGTCGATTTGATACCCTTTGATTTCCGAGCTCATTTTCGATAAAAATCGAGCCTGGGCAGTTTTGACATCGGTGAGGGACACAATTTTTTTCCCGGCTGCCGATGTTTCATTTTCGATCCGTCCTCGAACCCGCTTTCTGACAAAAAAAGGAACCTTTTTAATTTCAGATTCCGCCTCGGACGTCCATTTCATTCTTTTGTATCCCCCGATCATGATAAATGCGGGCTAACAGCCTTCATCGTCGACGATCTTGAATTGGTTTGGAGAAGGGGCGCCTGCCTTTGGAACGGAAGGTTCAACTTGTTCCGCTTCTTCGGTTGAGATGACGGGAACCGATGATTTGCTGAACACGGGTCGATCCGGATTGATAACCGCGAGAATTAAACCCAGGAGAATAAGCAGGGTTGCCCCGGTTCTTTTGATCTTGGCTGAGCCGACGGGGAGCGTCTCTTTGTCTCCGAATTTTTCTTCTGTCTTTTCGGCCATCCAGAACGCGCCAACGGCCATTAAACATACCAGAAACGCAATGATGCCGGAGTTGATTTTCAGGATGTCCGGGAGGCGGACTGCCCCCATGTGACCGGAACTATAAAACCCCTGAATCAAAGGGAACACCAGGGCAAAGATCAAAGAGCCGAAAACCATCCCTAAAATAAAAATCACCCCGTCCAATTTTCCCGATGCCGTGGCAACCACGGACGTTGTTGGACAGTAGCCGCCGATGAGAAAACCGACACCACAAAGTAATCCTCCCACAATCTGGGGCCAGATGTAGGTGGGCAGAATGTGGACACGGCTCAGATCTATCCAGCCAAAGATGGAAAAATAGAGCAGGCCGAGAATGCAGACAACGATGGCGGTAAACATGACTTTGAGGACCGCAAAGTCTCTGAGATAAAAAATCGCCGTGAGCTTCCTGGGGTTTCCAAATCCCGCCCTTTCGAGTACAAAGCCGAAAAAGAAGCCGATGAGTGCAGCCAGTTGGAGGCTATAGGTAAAATCAAACCATCCCAATTTGTAAAGCGGTCCCATTATAGCCACTCCTTTCTGAAAAAATAGGCCGTTGCATAGGCCCCGGCAAAAATACACAACATAAAAATCCAGCTGCCGAATGCCAATTCCGAAGCCCCGGTAAGGGCTTGGCCGCTGGTGCAGCCCCTGGCCAGTCGGGCGGCAAATCCGGAAAGGACGCCACCCGCCAAAGCAAGCCACAGTCGGACCGAGACGCCGATGGAAGGCCCCCGGGCCACTTCTCCTTTGATCCTATTGGCAATAAATGCCGAGAACAGACCGCCCAAAGTAGCGCCCAGGGTCAAAAAAACCAGCCATGCCATGAGCGGAGATCTTCCGCCACGCATATATTTTGCGAAATATATGTTGGCCTTTGCATGGTCAGGTGCCACCAGTTTGACCCCTGCTGCCGCCATCCTTGAAAATGAGGCGGAGGATCCTACGCCTCTGCCCATGGTATAAAAGGAAAAAAGCAGGATCAGTCCCAGTACAACACCGATTAAATACGGGTTGCTATAACGTTCGTTCATGGTTTAATTTCCTCTGCGAGACTTTTGCAAAACGCCCCTTTTTGCCCAATTTCTGCGTTAGGGTCAAATTTTTATCCTCGAAGTACTCAATGTATTCCTGTGGTTAAAATTTTCGCCTTTCTTGAACTTGAACCCCGGTTAAATATTAAGTTCGAATTTAACTGGGCAGGCAAAAATGAACATTTTTCAAAGGTCTCTCTGTCAAATTGGATGGAATTTTTAATGTCCTAAGGTGTTTCTAAAGGCCGTTTCAAAACGCGCCGCTTGGCTAAACGCTTTTCGGCAAAAGACCCAAAAATCACGCATCGGGAGGTTTTGAAAGGGCTTACCTTTTTGATAGATGTTTTTCAAGAGAAATCCGGGTTGTTCCGGCAAGTGCTTCTTGTGCCAGTTTGCCGACAGTACTTTCCACCAGGTTCATATGGATGAAGATTGTTATCCTCGCTTCATCTGCAACCAGATCTTGGAGTAAGGGCGTCGTGATTTCTGAAGATAAAGCACCGGACACCCAGGCGGCAAGTCCGCGATGAATGGCATCGGTCGAGCGCATAAACGGAAGAAGGAAAGCGGCGGCATTTGCTAGGAGTTCGGGCCGGGCGTAAGCAAGTCTTCCCAGTCCCCAGAGCACACCCCTTTGCAGAATTTCGTGCTCGATAAAGTTGCCGCTTGGGTTGATGTAGGAGACGAGTATGGCGGCATACTCTTCGGCCAGCTTTTCATGACGGGCCATGATTTCTCCCATGGCCTCAGGGGCGCCCCAGCCGATTCCTCCGGATTCATCGTTCAGATGCCACATCAGGCGCCGCATGACGATACGGGCGGATTCCATATCCTGCTGGGCAAGGCGGGCGACCACGGCCCCCATTGCCGTAACCGCCCGCCATTTGACCCGTTCGTCTGGGTGATAAAAGAAGGAAAACAGCGGGTTGACAGCCTGGCGTGGCGGTAGTCGGCAAATCTTCTCGAGGCTTGTTTCCAATGGATCGTCGTTTAGAAGCCCGAGAATTTTCTTTTTGAGTTTCCTGCCGCCCATATTCTGTCTGTCGTTTGCCTGGCCCCCCTTCTCAATGAAATGTTTGCCCCGTTCAACGCCCAGTCCCTTGAACCGGGGCAACGCCTTTTTTGCCGGTTGAGATTTTCGGGTTAGGCGTCTTCCCAGTAAATACAATCTTCCGGACAATACTTTATGGCTTCGTCGACTTCGATTTTAGGATAGGAGATGCGTTCGATTATTTCGATATACCCGGCAGCGTTGAATCTAAAGACAGAAGGACACACATCGATACATGCGCCACATAAACTGCATCGACTCAAATCAACGACAGGTACTTTCATGCTTCCCCAGCGATGGCTTTTCCGATTTTTTTGCCCAGCTCGAAACAGGCGTTCAACCCCCCCTGATCCGGCACATACTGAAGTCTGACACCCGGATCTATGATGTCGAACTTCATGTCCTCAAGCGCTGAATTGATCATTTTGACCGCCTCACCGCTCCAGCCGTATGAACCGAATGCAGCGCCGATCTTGTTGATCGGTTTCAGTCCTTTCATATACGTCAGAAAGTCACTTACAGTGGGAAATAGCTGGTTGTTTAGGGTCGGCGATCCCACAATTACGGCAGCGGCATCCAGAACCTCTGTCATAATTTCACTGCGATGTGAACTTCGGATGTGGATCGGCCTTACACGAACGCCTTCATTGGCGATTCCCGCCGCAATCTCATCGGCCATGGCTTCTGTGCTGTGCCACATGGTATCGTAAACGACCACCGCCTTTTTTTTCGGCGCCTGTTTTGCCCATCCGGCATAGGCAGAAATAATTTTACCCGGATCTTTCCGCCAGATGATTCCATGGTCCGGGCAAATCATGTCGATTTCAATACCCAGTTCCGTAACCGTGTCGATAAGCTTGAGTATCAGGGGCGAGTACAAGAGCAGAATGTTTGCATAATATTTTTTGGCATGCAGCATGATCTCATCGCCGAGCTCATCGTCGAAGGTTTCTTGTCCTGCATAATGCTGGCCAAAGCCGTCACTGGAAAAGAGAATTTTGTCTTCTTTCAAGTAGGTAAACATGCTGTCCGGCCAGTGAAGCATTCGGGTTTCAAGAAACGTCAGGGTCCGGTTTCCCAAGCTCAGTTCTTCACCGCTTCCCACGGCATGATAGTTCCACTTTCGGGGGAAATGCCGGGCAAGATTTTTTGCACCCATTTTTGAACAATATAGGGGCTTGTCTTCACCGACCTTGTGCATGATCCGCGGCAAACCGCCGGAATGGTCCATTTCGGTGTGGTTGCTGACAACATAGTCGATCTTTTTGGGGTCGACAATTTTGGAAATGTTCTCGATGAGTTGATCGGAAAAATTCTTCTTGACGGTATCGATCAGTGCGATTTTCTCATCTACAATCAAAAAGGCGTTGTAAGTGGTCCCCCGATCTGTAGAATATCCATGAAAATCTCTTATATTCCAATCGATTGCGCCAACATTATAAATTCCCTTTGCTATTTCTATAGGTCTCATCTTCCTCTATCCCTTTAATTATTCTTTTTCGAAATCATCTTTTGATGCGCCACACACCGGACATTCCCAATCATCGGGCACATCTTCCCATTTTGTACCTGGCGCAACATCATTGTCAGGATCACCTTGTTCCGGGTCATAAACATAGCCGCAAACCGTACATACATACTTGTCCATTTTGAAACCTCCTTCTCTTTAATTGATCTTTGGGTTGTTAAATAAAAATATGGTTCTTCTCCAATTTGGTTGGAGAAGAGGGTCCAAGGATTCCAGGGGTCAAGGATCCAAGGGTTTGTTTTCTAAAGACTTTATCAGCGCCTTTAACATTCTTTCTATTTCTGCGACGTCTTTTTTTAGTGTACCCAATTCACTTTTTTCAATTAAATCTAAATCCCCTGCTAATAATATCTGTGTTTCCAATTCGCAAACAGAACCATAAGATATGTAAAGCATCCGAATGTAATCCAAGGTTGTCTTTC
>JAQYVT010000029.1 GCA_030145345.1 Desulfobacterales bacterium | reverse complement strand
AATGAGCCATGCCCTGAACCGTTTGCGGTCCCTGCTGGATGATCCGATTTTGATGCGGACGGAACAGGGGATGATGCCGACCCCACGGGCCCTTGGAATGGAGGTGCCGGTTAGAGAGATGCTCAACCGAATTAATCGCACCCTATATAACCAAAAGACTTTTGACCCCTTGACCTCCGATAAAACGTTTGTTCTGTATTGTACCGAATATTTTGAATGCCTGGTGATGCCGAAACTCATGGCGCACCTGGAAAAAGTTGCGCCCCATTGCAGCATCAAAGCTGAAATACTGACCCATGAACTGCCGGAGTCCAAACTCACCAGCGGCGATGTCGATTTCGTCATCGGCGTAGAAAGCCTTATGGATATCCCCAAAAATCTGCAAAGTCGAAGTTGGATTCGGGACTCGTTGGTATGCCTTGTACGGGAAAAAAACGAAAAAATCGGGCCAACTATTTCCATGGAGCAATTTGTTGATACACCCCATATTTTATTTTCAATATTGGGCACGCCATTTAAAACTGCATTCCTGGATAAATGGCTTGAAGGCCAAAACATTCGGAGAAAATACAGCGTTACCACCGCAGCTTATTTACCCGCTGCGCTGATTCTGGCCGAGACCGATTTCATCATGACCCTGCCTCGCCGCATGGCAACTAAATTGTCCGAGATCATGCCGTTAAGGCTGGTGGAGTTTACGAATAAACCTCCAGATTTTCAACTCAGTCTGATCTGGCATCCCCTGTATGAAAAAGATCCTGCACACATTTGGTTCAAGTGGCAACTGCTGAGCCTGTAGAATTCATTGAACCATTGACCGGTGGTTTTATTGCCGGTCAATTTCGATGAACAGGGGGCATACATATCCGACTTCAGAGCGGCCGGCCTTTTTTAGGATTAAAATGCCGTGTCTCCTGAGGTGGCAAGAATAGTGAATTTGAGACTAAAGAAGAATTGTTTCTAACCTACTTTGAGCGATTGTCGCGTTTGCCGAAGATGCACGGCATAAGACATGCAGCCGTGGTATGCTACTGCAACTGTCTCATAACGAAGCAGATTCGGTAGAATCGGCAATCCCGGAGGGTTTCAAATCGTGACCTCTTTTTTTAACAAATGCAAGACGACCTAACAGGTGAGAAGCTATAAGGCTTTAATTGCTATCACTATTTGAAACGATCAATTTAGGGTTTATTTAATTTTCGAGCCCATCAGGAAAATTCCGCAAAGATCTCCTGTTCAACCCGGAAAACATAGGCGATCAAAGCTGCCCGAATCCACATGCCGTTGCGCTCCTGGCGCCAGTAGGCGGCCCGAGGATCTTTATCCACTTCCACTTCTATTTCATATCGCCGGGGAAGTGGGTGCATGATGGTACAATTCGGTTGAATGATGGACAGGTGTTCTTTCTTGAAATGGAACCCAGGATAGGTGTCGGCTTCGCCGGATGGGTCGTCAGAATACTCTTTCTGAATTCTGGTCATGTAAATGGCGTCCACCAGCGGCATAACGCTTTCGAAATCATCGGTTTCATAAAAGGGAATGCCGTGCTTCTTCAAAAATTTTTTAATGTCGTCTTTCATCCTGAATACATCCGGTGAAACAAAGTACAGGCTTACGTCATTATAATTTTTCATCAGATAACTCAGGGAGCGGACGGTTCGTCCGCGCTTTAAATCACCGACCATAGCAATCTTTTTGCCGTCCAAACCGCCGATGTGTCGAAATGATCTTTCAAGCGTATAAATATCCAACAGCGCTTGGGTCGGATGTTGATCCGGTCCCGAGCCCCCGTTTAAAATGGGAACGGGACGATCGGTTTGATTCAGGACCCAGGCGGTTTTTTCGGCAAACCCAGCTTCCGGATGCCTGGAAATTATCAAATCGACATAACTGGCAAATGTGCGAATGGTATCTTCCGACGATTCTCCTTTGACCTCGGAACTTGTTGACGTTCCCCGACTTTCGGAAACGCTCAGCCCCAGAATATAACATGCATTTTGGAAAGACAGAAAGGTCCGTGTTGAGGGTTGAACAAAATACAGCATGGCCCGTTTATGGGGCAAAAGATGTCTGAGCTTTTCCTGGCCCATTTTCGTTTGGGCCAATAAACGGATCATGTCTGCGATCCTACACAAATAGTCCATGAACGGTCTGTCAAACTGTTGGGCAAAAATCACATCAAACAATCTGCCGTTAAACTTGAAAAAATCTATTTTTTCATCGATATCTTTATTGTAGAACTCATCCCACCCTTGGTATGTTTGATGAGTTTGCTCTACCGATCCATTCATTTTATTCACCTCAAGGGATAGGTTGGAATCAAGTGCTGCATCTGCTCTCCCTTTTTGAGCAAGATAGGCGCTGCATGGAAAAAGCAATCTGCTTTGCAACCTCGATCTATGGCAAAAATCTAATTATGTGTCAAGTCGAAATGGCCCCTTCAAGTGTCGCGTCCCAAATTAAAATCAGGGAAGCAAAAAGCAACCGACGATCTGATCCGACCGATGAGAACTCGAGCCGAGTGTTCTGCAAATCCCCAATCGTGGCGCACTGACAAAGGCTTTAAAATCTGACTTATTAAGGAGTTCATTAAGTGTTCGACATCGAGCAAACTCCATTCATTGGCCCAGGGCCGAGGCAGGTTGGAGATAGCAGCGACGACTACGAAATCTGCGACTAGTCGCGCTTGAACTTGCTATAGTCCGGCCTGATGTAACGGCTTTCACCCCCCCCATCGATGGCCGACAGGGCTTCGACCTTCAAGGGCAGACCGAACAGTTGAATGAATCCTTGAGCATCCTGTTGATTGTACACATCTTCTTCTCCGAATGATGCATAATCTTCACGGTACAGACTATAGGGACTTTTTCGTCCTGCAATGATGATATTCCCCTTGTACAGTTTCAGGCGAACGGTGCCCGAGACTCTCTCCTGAGTGGTCTTGACAAAGGCGTCCAGTGCCTCCCGGAGCCGCATGAACCACATGCCGTTGTAAACCAATTCAGCATATTTGACCGCTACGAAATCTTTATAGTGCATCGTGGATTTATCGAGGCACATGCTTTCGAGGGCTTGATGGGCCCGCAGCACAATTGTTCCGGCAGGGGTTTCATATACGCCGCGGCTTTTCATTCCCACCAATCTGTTTTCGACCATGTCCACCCGCCCGACACCGTGAGCCCCGGCTATTTTGTTCAATCGGGTGAACAGTTCCACCGCTGTCAGCATTTCGCCGTTCAAGCTGACCGGGCTTCCCTTTTCGAAGCCGATATCGATATAAGCGGCTTTGTCCGGTGCATCCTCTGGACTGACCGTCAATCTGTACAGACCCTTTTCCGGTTCATTCCAGGGATTTTCCAGGGGTCCGCCTTCGTGGGACAGGTGAAAAATATTCCGATCCCGACTGTAAATATCCTTTTCCGTCTGGGACAGAGGGATGTTGTATTTGACGGCGTACTTTATAGCGTCCTCGCGACTGCGGATATCCCACTCGCGCCATGGCGCAATGACTTTAAGCTTGGGGTTGAGCGCCATCACCGTGAGTTCAAAACGAACCTGGTCATTGCCCTTGCCGGTGCAGCCGTGTGAAACCGCATCCGCACCTTCGGCTTCGGCAATTTCAACCAGTGTTTTCCCCATTAGCGGTCGAGCAATGGAGGTCCCCAATAGATATTCACGTTCATAGACTGCGCCGGCCTGCAGCGTGGGGAAGACATACTCTTTGAGAAATTGTTCACGCAGGTCCCGCACAATCAGCTTGCTGGCACCTGAGGCCAGGGCCTTTTCTTCGAGACCCTCCAGTTCTTCTTCCTGGCCCAGGTCTGCCGTAAAACAGATCACTTCACAGTCATGGTAATTATTCTTTAGCCAAGGAACAATTATCGATGTGTCCAGCCCGCCACTGTAGGCGAGGACGACCTTATTGACCCTATCTTTTGCCATTTTTAATCTCCTTTCAAAAAACAAAAACCCCGGGTTTTTCCGGGGTTTTTGTTTTTTCACTGAATTTTATGTTACAAGGTCAGATTCAACGCATAAAACACCCGGACGACTGTCGGATACGGCGACGTCGGTTGCGGATACGGATGCTTATGTTGGATGAATCTAAAACCATAGTGTATGACTTTTCGAGTTTTGTTTTGGACATATGACAAAAAACCGCCGGTCTGTCAAGTTCAAAATGGTTTTTATTCAGGGTGAACGCATTTGATTTCGGTACAGCGAAGCGACAGTGTGTTTCTCTTGGAAACCGACGGGCTGTTTGAAGGGCTTTAGCACGCGGGGAATGATGGAGTGCTGGAGTATTGGAACATTGGAATATTGGGTATTAAAAGCGGAAACAATCTTTTTTTAATCACAGGTTTCGAAACCCATTACTTCAACACTCCATTATTCCAATTTTCCAGCTTAACCGATGGATGGCATAGCGTTGTTTTTAACTCCCCCAAGGCGGGGGTTTTTCAAAATTAAATAAAGCCTTGCCTGGGGAATTCTCGAATGCTACATGTCAAATGAAAAAAGAAGATTGGAGATGCGAAATTTATTTCTTTTAAAATTGATGAAATCGTTAAAATTGTGAACCATTAAAACGGAATATGACGTTGCAGACCATTCAAACCACCCAACTTGACATTCCGCCGGGGATGATTCATCTCGGCATCGGTCAGCCCGATCCGTCACTGCTGCCCCTGGCTTTGATGAAAAATGCCGCCGAACATCGCCTGAGCCATGACGACGCGTCCCTTCTGGCATACGGTGCGGAATCGGGGGACGGGTATTTTCGACTCGCGCTGGCCCGGTTTCTGACTGAACACTATCACAAACCCGTTGATGCCAACGATCTCTTTGTCACAGCCGGGGCCTCCCAGGGACTCGATTTGATCTGCACCCTTTTCACCAAACCCGGTGAAACCATTTTTGTGGAAGAGCCGAGCTATTTTTTGGCCCTTAACATCTTTAGAGACCATGGACTGAACATCATCGGCCTGCCCATGGATGAAGACGGCTTGATCGTCGAGGCGTTGGAAGAAAATCTGGCACAACACCATCCGGCGTTCCTTTATACCATCCCAACGTTTCACAACCCGTCCAGTATCACCCTTTCCGCTGCCCGCCGGGAACGGCTGGTTGAGATAAGCCAAGCGCATAATTTATTAATTGTTGCCGATGAGGTGTATCATTTGCTGGCCTATGGCACTGCCCCTCCGCAACCGCTGGCCAACTACACCGATGTGGGGATGATCTTTTCAATCGGATCATTTTCTAAAATCCTTGCCCCCGGCTTACGACTGGGATGGATTCAGGCGAATCAAGCTCTGCGCCAACGGCTGGTCAAAAGTGGCTTGCTTGAAAGCGGCGGCGGATTGAACCCCTTTACTTCCAAACTGGTTCAAAGTGCCCTGGAACTGGGTCTGCAACTCGACCATCTGAACAAGCTGAAAACGGTTTATGGTCAGCGAATGGTCTTTTTAAGCGCCGCTTTGCGGCGGCATCTTGGAAGTTCTGCCAGCTTTAGCGAACCGAACGGCGGTTTTTTTATCTGGCTGCGTCTGCCCGAACAGACAGATGCTGAAGCATTTCTATCAGAAGCCCGTCAGCATAATGTTGGTTTTCAACCGGGCGTAAAATTTTCAAGCCGGCAGAGTCTCAAGAATTATGTCCGCCTGTGCTTTTCCTTTTACGACACACCGGAATTAGAGACCGCCGCCGGTCGTCTGGCGGATGTTCTCAGATACCATCGATGATCCAGTTCCAATGGGAGGTTTTGAAACAGCTTCTAGTGGCTTACCGGAACTTCAAAAGACACGATAAGTTTTTTCAATATTTCGTAGACACGGATCAGACTTTTCAAACTTACCCATTCATCCACTGCGTGTGCGCCATGACCGATGGGGCCAAACAAAACAGAAGGAATTCCCGCCTGCCCGCACAGCGCTGAGTCTGACCAGAAGGAGAGTCCGACAAGTTTCGAGTGCGGGGAAGCGTCTTGCAGACGCGTTAATATTTTTGCCGTCTTTGAAACCTTATACGGCGGTCTTACAAAAATTTCTCGTCCCTTCACACGATGATCTCCCGGAAAAATTTTTACCGACTGGATAACGCGCTCCAGTTCCAAATCGACCCGGGTTTGAGATTCTCCTGGAAGGGTCCGTCTCTCCCACTGAAGTCGTGATCTTCTGGGAATTATACTCAAAGCGGTCCCGCCATCAATGATACTTGCGTGAAGCGTTGCATGCCCAAGCAAAGGATCTGCCTCGCTGTTGAGCAGCTCAGATTGGATGTCGTTCAGTTCCGCCAGCGCGGATCGTAACGGCAGAATAGCATCAACACCTTCGGAAGGTCGACTTCCGTGAGCCGCTTTGCCGAACACTTCTATTTCATACCACGATACGCCTTTATGACTCACGCCAATGTCCAGTTCGGTGGGTTCCAGAAATATACCGCCGAAAGGGAGGGGAAAAAACTCCGGAAGCCATCGTTTAACCAAATACTCCATTCCGGCACTTCTATCTTCCTCGTCGGCCACAAAAGTGAACAGAATGGATATGGGCGGCGGGTGACGGGTGAAATACTCCGCAAGCAACAACATAATGGCAATACTCCCCTTCATATCGTAAGTGCCGCGGCCATAAAGCTTGTCACCCGCCTGCCTTAAGCTGAAAGGCGCATCCATACCTTCCACGCCGACGGTGTCGAGATGACCGTTCAACAAAAGTGTATCGTTGGGATTGATTCCCGGTATGATAGCGACAACATTGGTCCTATGGGGATCTGTCGGTTGGATTTCCGGATCTAGCCCGAGTTTAGTGAGATACCGCCTAACGAATCCGGAGATTTCTTTTTCTCCGGGTCCGCCTGAAAGCGTTGCATTGACGGAATTTATCTTAACCAGCGCTCTGAGAAGAGGAATGATTCGATTTTTCATGAATTTTTTCCGGAATTATATGCCAACCGCCTGTTGAGCCAAAAGAAATTCCTCTCGACCCATTGATGGGTTTTCATATACTTAAAATCTTTCTTGACCCCTCCCCGCGCATCTGGCATTTCTGTCTGCCACGATGTTTGGGTCAAAATAGATCAGTGAAGAAAGGTTCGAGTGATTTTTTCATACTAAAAAGTAATCTGAGGCATGTCAATCAAAGTTCGTTGCCGTTTATCAAGATTCCTTGCCGTTAGACTTTTTGATGAAAAATTTAGCCCATATGGAAGAAAATTGAAAACGGCCGCAGCCGTAACAGGAGTTCAAACATATGAAACAAAACTACAAAGGCATAATATTTGACATTAACGGCGTTCTTGAATTTCAGGGCCGGGTTTATCCGGGCGCCGTCGAACTCATTAATTTTTTGCGGCAACAAGGGATCATCATCAGGGTATTGACCAACAGCACCTTGAAAAGCAGAAAATATTGTGCCGAACAACTGAATCAGATGGGCTTTCATGTTCGTGAAACCGAGGTGATTACCGCCGCATATGCGACGGCTAAATACCTTGAGACCTTAAATCCGCGATCATGTTGGATAATGCTAAAAAGAACCGGTTTGGAAGAATTCAGACATTTTTGTCATGATGTCGAAGATCCGGAGTATATTGTCCTGGGAGATTATCGCGATGGGTTCAACTTCCATAACATGAACACGGCGCTAAAACTCCTGCAAAGGGGTTCAAAATTCATCGTAATGATATCGCAAATCGTTGATAACAGTATGGGAGCGGTGGAGCTTACCGTGGGTGCCTATGGAAAAATGCTGGCGGAAGCCGCAAATGTAAAAGCAACGTATATCGGGAAACCCAACAAACTCATTTTTGAAATGACCCTCAAGACAATGGATATCGAAAGGAATGCAGTTTTAATGGTGGGCGATCGGGTTTCCAGTGATATACGGGGCGCAAAAAATGCCGGGATAAAATCGGTTTTGGTAAAAACAGGTGAATTTAAAGAAAACGATTTGGCCGGTGATGTTCAACCGGATTATATTGTCGATTCTATTAGTGAAATTAAAAGGTTATTCTAGGTTGAACCGCTCCGGGATCTAAGGTTTTTTGAATCAACCTTCACGCTGGTACAACCGCAATTCATTTTAAGCATTGACGCATAGTCAGTCGCCGGTTATATTTTATATGGAAAAAGTAACCTCCTGATTTTGAAAGCGATTGGGGTTGTCGATACGATTCCGTATCCATGGGAGTACAAGATTGCAGAATAACAGGACCCTTTAATAGTCTAAAGGTAATTGGCAATGGAATATATTGAACCGCCGCCGACTCCAAAACCCGAAGAGGCAAAACGCAAGGAAAAGTTCCTGAAATCTCGCCTAAACGACAAAGACGAGCGCCAAATTGTCATCAAGAAAGCTAAAATTAGGGACGTAGAAGAAATCCTCGAATTGATTAACGCCTTTGCGGCAATGAATTTAATGCTTCCTCGAGGTCCCCAATACCTGTATGAAAATATCAGAGATTTTGTCATCGCCTGTGACAACAACGTTCCGGTTTACAGCATCATGGAAACCAGAGAAGTATTGCATCTTCTTGTGGCCTGCGGAAGCCTGCATGTGCTTTGGGAAGATATTGCCGAGATCAGGGCGCTTGCGATTCATCCGGACTACCAGCACTTGGGGCTGGGAAGCAAATTAATCGAAACCATGAAAGATGAGGCCAAACAACTGGGCATACACCGTTTGTACACGTTCACATTGACCGAAGATTTCTTCAAACGGTTTGGATTCAGGCGGCAAGACAGATCGGAACTTCCGCCCAAGGTATGGGGCGAATGCAGCCGCTGCCCGAAATATTTCCATTGTGATGAAGTCGGAATGGTTCTGGATCTCTAGCCCCTGTGAGGATGACCGGCCCCCCTCCCCCAGGCAAATTCCCACAGGGATGTGTCTCCCAGCCACAATCAAGTTTGATGAACCGATGAACACAGGAGAAGGCTTGAGACCTTTGCAAAACGCCCCTTTTTGCCCAATTTTCGCGCCTGCCCTGTGAAATGCGCAGCCTATTTCTCTGGGGTCAGTCTCGCTCGGCGTATAGCGCGTTCACCGATTCGCCTTTTCCCGTATCAATGGGTTTTATAGTATTCCTGAAGGCACTGATATTCAAATGATTTTTTGCTTTGGGCTTTTAGACCCCGCACAATCGCTTCGGCAGCGGACAGCGTGGTAATGAACGGAACACGGTACTTAATCGCCGTCCAGCCAATGGGGGATTCATCCTTCCGGGATCGCTGCCCTAAAGGGGTTTTAATAATAAGATCGATGGTGTGGTTTTTGATGTAATCGACGACATTCGGACGGCCCTCGCTGACTTTTAATACCGTCTCCACCGGAATGCCCCGTCCGGCGATATAATCCGCCGTCCCCCGGGTGGCAACCAATTTATAGCCCAATTTATTCAAGCTTTCGGCAATGGGAAACATACGGGCTTTATCGTTGTCATTCACGCTGACAAATATAGTGCCTGACGTTGGAATGGCAATGCCGGTGGCCTGAAAGGCTTTAAACACCGCCTCTCCAAAAGTCGTTGCAATCCCCATGACCTCTCCCGTGGAACGCATTTCCGGTCGCAGATAAATATCGGCTTTTTCAAAGCGGTCGAATGGGAACACCGATTCCTTAACGGCAACGTACGGCAATCGATCTTTAAAGGTGTACCCGATCTGGTCCAATCGTTTGCCGGACATTACTTCTGCGGCAATTTTGGCGATGGGAATTCCGGATGCCTTGCTCACGAAAGGTACGGTTCGGGATGCCCGGGGATTCACTTCGATCACATTCAGCGTATCGTACATAATCGCAAACTGAATGTTGATCAGGCCTTGGACATGGAGTGCTTCGGCCAGCAGACGGGTATATTCTTTGATGTCTTCATACTGATCCCGGCTCAGCAAAAAAGGCGGTAAAACGGCCATGCTGTCCCCGGAGTGTACACCGGCCTCTTCGATATGCTGCATGACACCACAAATTTCTGTTCTCCCACCGTCGGAAATGGCATCCACGTCAAACTCAAAAGCGTCTTCCAAAAAGCGATCCAGAAGCACCGGATGTTCCTCCGAGGCAGTGACCGCAACCTGCATATAATGTTCCAACGATTTAAGATCATAAACGATCTCCATGGCCCGGCCGCCCAGGACGTAGGAAGGTCTTACCATCAATGGAAATCCGATTCTCTGACCGATTTCAATGGCATCCGCTATGGAGGTGGCCGTTCCGTATTGGGGATGGGGAATATCCAGGGAGTCCAGCAGGACGCCGAACCGGTCGCGATCTTCGGCCAGATCGATGGAATCCGGTGAGGTTCCCCATATGGGCACGCCGGCCTGTTCCAGGTCGATGGCCAACTTCAGCGGTGTCTGGCCGCCAAATTGAATAATGACGCCATCCGGTTTTTCCAGTTCGATCACATTCAATACATCTTCATAGGTGAGCGGTTCGAAATACAGCTTATCGGCCACGTCATAATCCGTACTCACCGTCTCCGGATTGCAGTTGATCATGATGGCTTCGATTCCCAGATTTTTTAAGGCGAGTATGCCGTGGACACAGCAGTAATCGAATTCAATGCCCTGACCGATTCGGTTGGGTCCCCCGCCTAAAATAATGACTTTCTTCCGGTTTGAAGGGATGGATTCGTTTTCCGGGTCGTAGGTGGAATAAAAATACGTGGTAAAGGACTCAAACTCGGCGGCGCAGGTGTCCACAATTTTAAAAGACGGCAATATTCCATTTTCTTTGCGCAGGCTCCGGATTTCATTTTCCAGTTTGCCGGTCAACAGGGCGATGTGCTTGTCGGAGAATCCAAGGCGTTTGGCGGTTCCGAGGGTTTCCGGTGTGAGGGTGCGCCGTTGTTTGAATTCCTCGGCAATGTGGGTCTCGAACGCCACGAGCTGCTGGAGGTTTTTCAGAAACCAAATGTCGATACGGGTAATCTTGGATATTTCTTCGGGAGAAATACCGATGGTGAGGGCCTGCCAAATTTTCAGGATGCGATCCGGCGTTCCCCATCTGAGATCATCCAGCAAGACTTCAGCTGACATTCGGCTGACGGAATCGTGGCCATCGGCATGGAAACCGGACCAGCCGTTTTCAAGGGACCGCAGCGTTTTGTTCAGCGCTTCCTTGAAGGTTCTGCCGATTCCCATGGCTTCGCCGACCGATTTCATCTGAGAACTCAATCGGACGTCGTTCCCGGGAAACTTTTCAAAATCCCATCGGGGGATCTTGACAACAACATAGTCGATGGCCGGCTCAAAGCAGGCCGGAGTTTTTCGGGTAATATCGTTGGGAATCTCGTGAAGAAAATAGCCCGCAGCAAGTTTGGCGGCAATCTTGGCAATGGGAAAACCGGTGGCTTTGGATGCCAGGGCCGAACTGCGTGAGACCCTGGGATTCATTTCAATGACCACCATCTCGCCGTTCTCCGGGTTCAGGGCAAACTGGATGTTGGCCCCTCCGGTTTCGACGCCGACCTTGGCCACAATTTTTTTGGCCGCATCCCGCATGGCCTGAAATTCGACGTCCGTTAGGGTTTGGGCGGGCGCAACAGTAATGCTGTCCCCCGTATGGATGCCCATGGGGTCGAAATTTTCGATGGAACACACCACCACGAAATTGTCCGCTGCATCCCGCATCACTTCCAGCTCGTATTCCTTCCACCCCAGCACGGACGCCTCGATTAATATCTCGGTGACCGGGCTGGCGCTCAATCCCCACTGGACCGCCCGGTTGAACTCCTCTCTGTTATAAACGACACTCCCCCCAATACCGCCAAGGGTAAATGAAGGTCGAATGATGAGGGGGAAACCGATTTCATCGCGCAGGGCCTCCGCCGCTTCGAGGGAACTAACACACCCGCCCGCAGGAACTTTCAAGCCAATTTCCCCCATGGCATCGCGGAAGAGATTCCTGTTTTCGGCCAGATGGATCGTCTCGAGCTTGGCGCCGATTAACTCCACGCCGTATTCTTCTAAAATACCACTTTCGGCAAGTTCAACCGCTAGATTAAGACTTGTCTGGCCGCCCAGGGTGGGCAGGAGCGCATCGGGACGTTCATCCTCTATGATTTTTGCAATCACATCTGCACGAAGCGGTTCGATATAGGTTCTATCCGAAAATTCAGGGTCTGTCATAATCGTGGCCGGATTGCTGTTGATCAATATAACGATAAACCCTTCTTCACGCAAAGCTTTACAGGCCTGGCTTCCGGAATAATCAAACTCGCAGGCCTGACCGATGACGATGGGGCCCGACCCAATCACAAGTATTCGTTTTATGTCTTTTCTTTTAGGCATGGAACTGCTTCATATCCTCTATAAATTGCGCAAACAGATACCGGCTGTCATGGGGTCCCGGAGATGCCTCCGGATGATATTGAACCGAGAAAGCCCGCAGGGGTTGATGTCTCATTCCTTCCAGAGTTCCATCATTCAGATTGATATGGGTGATCTCGACCTCGCTTTTCGCCAAGCTGTCAATATCGATGATAAAACCATGGTTCTGAGAAGTGATCTCAACGGCGCCGGTGAGTCGATGTGTTACCGGGTGGTTTGCACCGTGGTGGCCGAATTTCAACTTGGTGGTTCGGCCACCCAGCGCCAGTCCCAAAATCTGATGACCCAGACAAATCCCGAAAATCGGTTTCTTCCCCAACAGGTGCCGAACCGATTTGACGGCGTATTCAACAGGCTCCGGATCGCCGGGACCGTTGGATAGAACGATGCCGTCGGGATTCCATTCGAGCACCGCTTCAGGCGGAGCATGACCGGGAAACACACGGAGTTGACACCCGTAATCGTGCAGTGTTCTTAAAATTGAAAATTTCACCCCGTAGTCGTAGACAGCGACTCTGAATGAACCTTTTCCTGTGCCATCGTTTTCCCCGGATAACGGCCAATCATAATACCTGTCCGTTGTGACCTCTTTAACGATATCTCTTCCCACAAGTTTTTCACCGGTTCTCAGGCGCGCTAACAAGGTGTCCAAGGGTTCATTGGTGGTGGTGATCATTCCCATTTGAGCCCCGTGATCCCGCAAATGACGGGTCAGGGCACGGGTATCGATGTCACTGATCCCCACAATGCCGTAATGTTTCAAGTAGGCATCAAGGGATTGATCCGCCTGCCAGTGACTGACGACGGGACTGTATTCGCGGATGATAAACCCTGCCGCGTAAATACCCTTTGATTCGAAATCGTTCCGGTTGACGCCGTAATTTCCGATTTGCGGACATGTCATGGCGATTAACTGGAAATGATACGAAGGGTCCGTCAGAATTTCCTGGTATCCGGTCATGGCGGTATTGAACACCACCTCTCCGGTGGTAGTCCCTTCGGCACCCAGGGAAAGCCCTTCATACAACGCTCCGTCAGATAAAATTAAACTTGCTTTCATAATTAATTCAGTTTTTATAGGGTTAAAAGCGCCTTTGAAACAAAGGGATCAAATTTCCCATTTTTTCTTGAAGGGAAAATACGGATAACCCATGGTTCGTCGACCCAAATATTTCATAAAAATTAACCCATTGATTACAGGATATTATATCAATTCGTCCCATTCTTGTCACAAAAAAAGCTCAATCATCCACCGTATTGGGAAATTCTTTTGATCAATTGCAATTACATGATCGAAAGAAAAATTCAACTTTTTTCATTATTTTTTCTTGAGAACCCAGTTTCTGAAGGACGTTGGTTAGGGAAACGACCTCGAGCAACCATCAAAAAAAATAAAGAACCTCGTTGCTCTTGAAAAATCAAGCAGATAGAATATTGTCACGGTGGTTGACATCGTGAACCGACCGGACAGACACCGATGGATTTTATGACTTGATACCGTATCGGTTTTTTGCCATACTTGCAGGTCTTGAAAAAAATGAGATCTATCCCAAAGAAATGATCTTCAAAATCAAGGGGTTATTTTTTTTATAATCATCTCCAAAAGAGTTGATGATTTTGGAACCCTCTTCTCCAACTAAATTGGAGAAGAACCTTTTTTTATTAATACCAGCCCTGTTGTTTATGCAACGTTCGGGTTAACAAAGGACGTGGTTATGTCTGTTCAGAAACTCAAAGAGACCATTTTAAACAAAATTGACAGCGCTGCAGTGAACGCCCTGGGGCAAATCCCGGAACCCCTTGAACTCGGTTTTCCCCCAAACACCGAATTGGGCCATTTTGCTGTGGGGTGCTTTCCGTTGGCAAAACAGTTTCGGAAATCTCCCGCAGAAATTGCCAAAATAATTTCGGAAAAAATTACGCCGGATGACGTTATCCACAAAGTAAAGGCTTCGGGCCCCTACCTGAATATAAGTTTACATCCCGGGGTGCTCTTCGGAGAATTCTGTTCCGAAATGATTTCTAAGAACACGAAATATGGAGAATCCTCCGTGGGCAAGGGCATACCGGGGATGGTGGAATACTTGTCTCCGAATACAAATAAACCCCTGCATTTAGGGCACATGCGCAATGGCGCCCTGGGACTATCCATCTCAAGAATTCTCGAAGCAATCGGTCATCGGGTGGTCAAGGCAAACTTGATCAATGACCGGGGCGTTCATATTTGCAAAAGTATGCTGGCCTGGAAACGATGGGGTGCCGGTTCAACTCCGGAATCCCAAGGCTTGAAAGGCGATCATTTTGTGGGCAGCTGGTATGTGCGGTTTGCCCAGGAGGCCCTTGAACAGCAAACACTGGAAGACGACGTGCAAACAATGCTCCAACAATGGGAAGCGGGTGATCCGGAAACCCTAAAACTCTGGGAAACCATGAACACCTGGGTATACGACGGATTTGCCGAAACCTATAAAAATTTCGGACTCGAGTTCGACGTATTTTTTTATGAATCCGACACCTTTAAAATGGGCAAGGATGTCATCCAAAAAGGTCTGGAAGCGCATGTTTTCTCGAAAGATGATCATGGCAACTCGGTATTTCGTTTGCCGGTGGCGGAATTCGGCCAGGAAAAAGGTGGTGAAGCCAAAAAAGTAACGCTCTTACGACCCGACGGCACCAGCCTTTACATCACCCAGGATATTGCCACATCCATTTTAAAAATAGAGGCGCACAAATTATATTTTTCCATTTACGTGGTGGGCAGCGAACAGGAATACCACTTTAAATGCCTTTTTCAGATTCTCGATGCCCTGGGTTATGAATGGGCCAAAGATTGCCATCATCTTTCCTATGGCATGGTCTATTTGCCGGAAGGGAAAATGAAATCCAGAGAAGGAAAAATCGTCGATGCCGACGTTCTCATCGCTGAAATGAAAAAATTGGCCGCCGATGAAATTCGCCAGCGCGATCCTGACGGCCGACTTTCCGATGATGAAATAAACCATCGTGCAGAAAAAATCGGCATCGGTGCCATAAAATTTTATCTGCTGCGGGTCCGACCGACCCAAACTATTAATTTCGATCCGGCAGAATCCATTTCATTCGACGGGTTTACCGGTCCCTATTGCCAATATGCATATGCGCGAATCTCCGGGATATTGGCCAAAGCCCAAAACGGCGCTACCGATCTTCAACGTTGCGACTTGTCTGTGCTCGGAAATCCGGAAGAGCTTTCATTGCTTCAGCGATTGATTCAGTTTCCGGAAGAAATACATGACGCTGCCCAGGGATTCAACCCGTCGAAAATTGCCGTTCACATATTTAATACGGCCAAAACGTTCAATCAGTTCTACAATAAACATCATGTGCTTCGTGCGGAAAATGAAGCGCTGGTAACGGCCAGGCTGGCACTCATCAAAGCAACGGCCATTGTGTTAAAAAAGGGTTTGAATTTGTTGGGAATAGAAGTATTGGAGAATATGTAGGTTCCGTTTTATCTCTGGGCAATTTGCTGCCGAAATTGAGAACTGTCTTATTTTTCGTACGTGTTCAGGGGGTGCGCTTCCCCGTGTAACGATACCTGCCCGCTCATGCCTCGCATGGCAGGCGGGTTGGCGGAGTGGCTTCGTTATTTCAATGACTTAGCAGTGGGGGAGACCGCGGCTCCCGGATGCTTTTTGCGGGAGAACGCGGAGGGGGCAGGAATGCCCCCGGTGCTAAGTCATTGAAATAACCAGACACGTAGACACCGGAGTGAGGCGGGGGAGCGCGCCCCCTGAACACGTACTATTTTTCCATATAAAGGAGCCGTTTTATGCCACCCAGGATTCTGATAAAAATTGGCGGTCTAGCCTTCAACGGTGAAGACGGATTTAAGGATCTTACCCAGGCCATTCGATCGATACAACATGTTGAGATTATAATCGTGCATGGGGGAGGGGCTGAAATTTCTCAGGCGCTCAAAGACGCCCATCGTGAATCTGTTTTTATCGACGGCATTCGCATCACCCAAGCCGAAGATATAAAAATTGTCGAAAATGTACTGTCCGAAACCATCAATCGACGCATTTCTGCGTGGCTCAGTGAAAACGGTGTACCCTGCAGCAGCATGTCAGGAAAAACCGAGCGGCTATTTATCGTCGAGCCCCTAAGACGCCACGGCCATGACTTTGGATTTGTGGGGAAGATCAGACAGGTAAACCCCGATGTTGTCCTGGATGCGCTCAAAACCGGACGCGTGCCGGTGGTTTCGCCGATTTCTGCCGATGATAGCGGAGAAAGTTACAACGTCAATGCCGACAGTGCGGCCGCCGCGCTCGCCGCCGGCGCACAGTGTACCGATCTCGTCTTTATAACCGATGTGCCGGGTGTTTTAGTGGAAGAACGAATTTGCCGTTCCCTTACGGTTCAAAAAGCCAAAGCACTGATTGCGGACAGCACCATCAAAGGCGGAATGGTCGCCAAAATGGAATCTGCATTTGAGGCACTCGACAACAACGTCCCTCGGGTTCATATTATCCAGTGGCAGGGGCCAAGCACCCTTGAAAATATTATCACAGGAGATTTCACCAGGGGTACAACTATTCACAGATAAAATCTTGAACCCTAATTGAGCGAAAGTTTAGGATGCCCCCACCGGTGAATTGGGCTTCGCATTTCACCCCGATTGAATAAGGATCCCAAATGCATTCAATTGGGTAGGCAGGGCAGAAAGATCCAAGGCATCAAGGATGAAGCCCTGCTGATAAAGCGGGATAAACCTCCGTCGTCTACTGCGAGCCCTTGATAACCCGTATGAGGCGGACAAGCTCCGAAGATGGGGTATCATCCGCTTGTCCGCCTCTGGAGGGCTTTCCCGAAGGGCAAACAAAATGCGATGGTGTTAAAAGATTTATATCTCATTTATATAAGCGTTATGAAAATACATTTGTATCTACAAAATGTATAAAAAACTAAACACTCATAATATTCCTCCCGGTTTGTTTACGATCAATTCGGGTTGCAATCAATTAATCCTCTGGCAGAATTGATTTGGCGGCACAAATCTGTTACGATTCAAAAATTCATGATTTTCCCGCTTACAGCGGGATAGAAAATCCGAGCCTCAAATTACCTCAGAAACATTAGACAGAGCACTGCAAAAAAAAGGAGATGCTTTAATGAGTTGTGAAAAGTGCATGACCCAAGAAGATGTTTTAAGACTTGTCAGAGAAAAGGATGTCAGCTTTATTCAGTTTTGGTTCACAGATGTCCTTGGGGTACTGAAGACCTTTGCAGTCACTCAATCCGAGCTGGAGACCGGCATGAGTGAAGGCATGGGATTTGACGGATCTTCCATCGAGGGTTTTGCCCGCATCCAAGAGAGCGATATGGTTGCCATGCCCGATCCTGCCACGTTTCAAATGCTGCCATGGCGTTCCGGCGAACGGCCGGTGGCCCGGATGTTTTGCGACATCGTGAATCCGGACCATACGCCGTATGAGGGAGACCCACGGTATGTGCTTAAACGGCTTTTGAACAAAATAGGAGACAAAGGCTATACATTTTATGTGGGACCTGAACTGGAATATTTCTATTTCAAAAGCAACAAGGAGCCCGAAGGGCTTGATACCGGAGGATATTTTGACAGCCGCCCTCTGGATATGGCATCTGATTTGAGACGGAATACCATTTTTGCGCTCCAGGACATGGGGATCGAAGTGGAATACAGCCATCATGAAGTGGCACCGAGCCAGCATGAGATCGATCTTCGTTATGACAATGCCTTGAGCATGTCTGACAAAACCATGACGTATCGAATCGTGGTCAAAGAAATCGCCCGCCAGCACGGTTGTTATGCCACATTCATGCCAAAACCCATCTTTGGGGAAAATGGCAGCGGCATGCATGTGCATCAATCTTTGTTTGACGGAGACAAAAATCTCTTTTTTGATGGAAACGATCCCTACCATTTGTCCAAAATGGCCAAAGGGTATATTGCCGGCATCATGAAGCATGCCCGGGAGATCATCGCCGTCACCAATCAGTGGGTCAACTCCTACAAACGGCTGGTGCCCGGTTACGAGGCCCCTGTTTACATTTCCTGGGCCCGACGCAACCGTTCGGCCATGATTCGGGTTCCCATGTACAAGCCCGGAAAGGAAGTCGCCACCCGCATCGAGTTCCGGGCGCCGGATCCGGCCTGTAATCCCTATCTGGCTTTTGCGGTTATGCTGGCAGCCGGGTTAAAGGGGGTTGAGAATCAATATGAACTATCCGACCCCATCGAAGAGGATATCTATGAAATGTCCGAAAAAGAGAAAGACAAAAAGGGCATTTTAACCCTTCCGGGGAATCTTTATGAAGCGATCCTTGAAGTTGAAAAATCAGAATTGGTGAAAGATGCCCTGGGTGAGCATGTTTTCAAAAAGTTTGTGGAAAACAAGAAGATCGAGTGGGATATGTATCGAACCCATGTCAGCCAGTACGAAATAGAAAAATATATGCCCATAACCTAACCCGGACAAACTGTGACGTTTTTTTTAAAAAACCCAAAAAAATTTACTTGACAAACCATATAGGAATAGTTGAGTATCTGAGTTCAACTTTTCTATAGCTTTGCACAAGGGTGTACAAAGCTATAGTTAACAAAAATACGACGAAGGCGTCTGCACCCCGTGCTAAAGGGTGGACGTCTTTTTTATTTTATTTTTGCCAAAAACCGGGTGCTTTGCACCCGGTAGCAAAGGCAACAATTAAAGCACTCACGTGCTTTTGCCTTTTCGGCCTATGGCCGAAAATTCAAGCCACCCGTTTTACGGGTGGTCGTTGACTCAGACCGCCGCCTCTTCCGGCCTTGCGGGACCGCATAAAAATTTATGCCGGCTTGCCATGGCAAGGATGTAGACGGATAATCACTGAACAAACAAATTGGCGAATACATATGAATGACGACTTAAAACCCAAAATAACGCTGTTTCACTGTATAAACACAGTTTCCGAGATTGGCGGTTTCTCTTTGACCGGCCGGGATAATTTTGAATTGCACACCGTCAAGCTGCCATGCTCCAGCATGGTAAAGGATGTTTTTCTGTTGCGGGCATTCGAAGCCGGCTCGGATGCAGTGGTCGTACTGGTCTGTCCTGAAGGACAGTGCCGTTATGTGGAAGGCAATATAAGAGCAAAAAAACGTGTGGCATGGGTTCGGAACCTGCTGGACGAAATCGGCCTTGACGGCCGCCGGCTGTCCTTAAGCAACATCTCTGCCGGAGATAACGGCGCAGCATCTCAGATAATACAGAACGTATTGAAAGATCTTGAAGACTTGGGGCCCAACCCGGCTGTTTGATATCGCTCCCAACACAAAAACAAACAAGGATACTTGCTATGATCGTTGGAGAACAAAAACCCATATCGGAAATCAAGGAAATCATCGCACCCTACAAGAAAATTCTTATTCTGGGCTGCGGCACCTGTGTGAAAACCTGTTTTGCCGGAGGTGAAGACGAAGTTGCAGTGCTGGCATCCGCACTGAGACTGGCCTGTAAAAAAGACGGCAAGGAGATTGAAATCGAAGAGTTTACCATAGAACGCCAGTGCGAAGACGAATTTATTCAGGAAAGTGCACCGGCCATCTCTCGCAATGACGGGGTCTTATCCCTGGCCTGTGGTGCCGGCGTCCAGGCCCTTGCCAGACGGTTCGCTAAAAGTCCGGTTTTGCCGGGTGTAAATACGACCTTCATCGGTGTTCTGGAAAAACAGGGGGTCTTTACCGAGGAGTGTTCCGGCTGCGGCAATTGCAGACTTGACATATTCGGAGGAATTTGTCCGGTCACCCGATGTGCCAAAAAGCTTTTGAACGGGCCCTGCGGCGGATCACAGAACGGCAAATGTGAGGTCAATCCCGAAACCGACTGCGCCTGGCAGATGATCATCGAACGGCTCGGGATATTGGGACAAATGGATAATTTAAGAATCTATGTTCCCCCCAAAAATTGGCAAACCAGCCTTTCAGGCGGCCCAAGAAAATTAGTCAGAGAGGATCATATGATATGAATATGAAAGCTTCAAGCAGATTACAGGAAATTTTATCAAACGGAGAGTTTGCCGTTACCGCCGAATGCGGTCCTCCACGGGGCGCGAATCCCGAGGTCATCCGTAAAAAAGGCGAATTATTAAAGGGGTGGGTTGATGCCGTCAACGTCACCGACAACCAAACCGCAATCGTAAGAATGTCCAGCATCGCGGCGTGTGCTCACCTTCTGCAAATGGGTCTGGAACCGGTCATGCAGATGGTCACCCGGGATCGGAATCGGATTGCCCTGCAATCGGATATTATGGGTGCCCATTCTTTAGGGATAAAAAATATCCTTTGCCTTTCGGGGGATCATCAGAGTTTTGGCAGCCAGCCGGATGCGTTGAATGTATTTGATATCGATTCTATGAATCTTATCCGAACCGTGCAGACCATGCGGGAAGACGGAAAAGACATGAGCGGGTTCGAACTGAACGGCCCCCCCGGTATGTTTATCGGAGCGGCCGCCAACCCGTTTGCCGACCCTTTTGAATATCGCGTCATTCGACTGGCAAAAAAGATCGACGCCGGCGCTGATTTCATCCAGACCCAGTGTATTTATAATATGGATCGATTCAAGGAATGGATGAAAATGGCCCGGGAAGAAGGACTGACAGAAAAGGTTTATATCCTCGGCGGCGTAACCCCGCTGAAATCTGCAGGTATGGCCAAGTTTATGAACAACAAAGTGGCCGGCATGGACGTTCCGGAATCTCTGATCAAACGAATGGCCGGCGTTCCCAAGGAAAAGTCTGTTCAAGAAGGCCTTAAAATATGCCTGGAAACCATCGCCGAATTGCGTGAGATCCAAGGGGTTCACGGTGTTCATATTATGGCCATTGAATGGGAGGAAATCGTCGCTGAAATCGTCGAATCCGCCGGTCTTTCGCCAAGACCTTGAGGATGGAGGATGGATGATGGGTGATTGTGAAAATTATCATTCAGCCACAAATCGGCTTCTGATTAATATAAATAACGAATGTCGAATATAGAAGGATGGAATCACTTCACGCTGTCTTTTTATAAGAATAAAATGATAAAATATTTATCCCGTAAATAGGACATTTTATTTCACCGGGGCCTTAATTCGACATTCATCATTCAATATTCGGCATTCGATATTCAAAAATAACATATGTTTTACCATAAAAAAATCAAAATTAACGTGCTAACATTTTAGTTTGTCGATGAATTTTCTAGCGTCGTCAATTCAAATTGGAGAGCTCAATGCCCAAGAAGTATCATATACCCATTAAAACCGCGGATCCAAGGCACCATCCCATCGGCAAGTATGCCACGGTCGAGTTCCGGGAAGACTGCGCCGGCAGCTGCAGAGAGTGTGTGAAGAAAAAATGCATTTACGGTATTTTCAAGGATAACTACCTTCACATGAGCACCATGGGCGAACCTGAATACCTGTATGACTGCCACAGTTGTTTTCGGTGTGTCCAGGAATGCACCAGAGGCATTTTTTCCCGGGTGATCAATCCGGAATACCGGACGTTGGGAGACGCGTATTGGCGTGCCGATACCATAAACAGGATCTGGTATCAGGCCCATACCGGAAAGATTCCGGTTTCAGGGGCCGGGTATCGGGGGCCGTTTGTGGCTGCCGGTTTCGATTCCATGTGGACCGACATGTCTGAAATTGTTCGACCCACAAGGGATGGCATCCACGGCCGGGAGTATATCAATACCTGTATCGAAATCTCCCGCAAGATATCTCCCTTAAAGTTCAATGACGACATGTCTTTGGCCTCGGAAACACTTCCGATTCTGGAGATTCCCATACCGTTAATGTTTCAGATGCCGGAACGCCTGATCGTCAATGACCCTATTCTTGAATCAGCGGCCAAGGCAGCCCAGGTTCTCGACACCTTCCTGATCATTCGACCTGAAGATTATTCGGAAACCCTTTTGCCTTATGCCCCAAGTCTGATTCCCAGTCTTACCGGTGACAATGCCATGAATCACCGATCACTCATCCTCAAAAGTCGTGCGGTTGAACTGGATTTTGGCACGGATATCGAAGATACCATCCATAACATCCGTAAAATAAAATCGGATATCGTTCTGATGGTCCGTATTCCCCTGGATGTCGATGCTGCATCCCGCGCTTTGAAACTTTCGGCTTTGGAGGTCGACACCCTTCATTTTTATGCAGACCAACACGGTAACGAACTGAATACCGAACATCCCCGGTTTTTAAAAGAAATGATTCGAGAGGTTCATCTAAAGCTCGTGAATGGTTTGGTCAGACAAAAAATCAACCTGGTATTTTCAGGTGGAATCGCCATGGCCGAACATATGGCCAAATCCATCATTTGCGGTGCCGACGGTGTCATTGTGGACATCCCCCTGCTCATCGCTCTGGAATGCAGACTGTGTTACCGTTGTCGAAAAGATCTGTCGTGCCCTGCAAAAATAGACAACACCATCGTTCCTCAATGGGGCAGCCAGAGAATGATTAATCTTTTGGGTGCATGGCACAACCAGCTCATCGAACTGATGGGCGCCATGGGAATTCGCGAGGCGAGAAGACTCAGGGGTGAAGTCGGCCGCTCCATGTGGTTTGAGGATCTGGAAATGGAAAGTTTCGGTCCCATATTCGGAAAAAGAAAAATAGCAGGATTAAAATAACCCATGAAAAAAAATAACATTCATTTTCAATTCCCGAAAACCGTCCAAGTACCCGATCGGTTTCGGAATTCCATCGGCAAGTACACCGTCCGGCGAAATTCCCGATGTATCTCATGCGGGTTGTGTGCAGAACTGTGTCCGTATGGCGTACATCCGCGATATGACGCCTACTCAAAACCCTTACGCCCCAAAGATTACAGATGTATCGGGTTTAAATGCAAAGAAAATGATTTTTTCTGTATAGACCGTTGCCCGGAACAGGCCCTGACACTTCGGCAGAATCCGATTCTGGAAACTTTAGGAGATTATCGCTGGACATCAGAGATGCTCATTGCACACTGGGACATGGCGGAAACAGCGAACCTCCCGGTTGTTGATCTGGAATACAACCTTGGCAACTCGGGTGGCGGTTTTGATAAAATCCGCTTCAAAACACCGGAACCGGGTGACTACCTTAACCTCGGCGATGAGGACATCGACACCAGTATCCCATTGAACAAACGCGGTGACGGAAGGCCAGGGGTGATCAACGGCATCCCTTGTTACGGCGGCGGCATGTCTTACGGCTCCACGGCACTGTCGGTCATGGTGGCCAGAGCACGGGCAGCGAAACTGCTAAACACATTGACCTGTACCGGAGAAGGCGGTTATCCCCAGGAATTGACCCCATATTCCGAGCATGTCATCACCCAGATTGCCACCGGTTTATTCGGGGTCAAAGAAGAAACCATTTTGTATGCACCCATGGTGGAATTCAAATATGCCCAGGGTGCCAAGCCCGGCCTGGGTGGCCACTTGCTGGGCGACAAGGTGACCCCCGAAGTCGCGGCCATGCGGGAAACGGTGGTGGGGAATGCACTCTTTTCGCCGTTCCCGTTCCACAGCGTCTATTCTGTGGAGGATCATAAAAAGCACGTCGATTGGGTCAAAGAAATCAATCCGGACGTATTGGTTTCCGTCAAAGTCTCCACACCGACGGATGTGGACATGGTGGCCGTGGGCAGTTACTATGCCGGAGCCCATGTCGTCCATCTGGACGGCAGTTACGGCGGAACCGGTGCCGCTCCGGATATTGCCAAGAAAAACATTGCCATGCCCATTGAGTATGCCATCCCCAAGGTGCATAATTTTTTGAAGGACGAAGGCGTTAGAGACAAAGTCTGCTTGATTGCCAGCGGCGGCATTCGCAATGCAATGGACGTGGCCAAAGCCATCGCACTGGGAGCTGACGGCGTGGTTATCGGGACTGCGGAACTGGTTGCCTTGGAATGTGTTCGATGCGGTCATTGCGAAAGCGGCCGGGGGTGTGCCCGGGGCATCGCAACGACGGACCATGAACTGGGTATCATGATTACCGAAGATTGGGCCACCCAGCGAATCGTCAACATGTACATGGCCTGGCGAAAACAGTGGTGTGAAATTTTAAGGCAGTACGGCCTGAAAAGCATCAAAGAACTGGTGGGCCGATCCGATCTACTGGTCCATCTCGATTATCTGGACGAAGAAGAAAGATCAAAATATCAACCGGCACCACAAGCAGAGCTTATAATTTAACGTCTTTGGATTTCTACAACTTAATGAAAATTTGGAACATTTTTTGAGGCTGGAACGCTTGCCTTGGATATGGAATGCTGGAACGCTGGAATACTGGAAGGTTGGTTTTAAAAAGGATATCATCCATTTTTAATTTTATCATCAACACAATTTTTACCATTAACCCAAAATTGCATTATCCCAGAACCCATTAATCCAATATTCCAGCATTCCAACTGGGATCAAGCCCCTAAATTGGGTATTTCAATATTTGTTTAATTAACGGATAAAGGTATACATAATGTTTAACGGTTTTGACTCGACAATTAAAAACATACTGAAATCTCGGGCCCGTCTGCCCTATAGTGGAATCCCTTCTAAAAAGCCTGCTGAAGAGGGCGGATGCGGTGTTACCGGTTTTATTTCATCTATCCCCGTTCGGGGCCGTCATATTTATGAACCATCGGTTCAGATGCATAATCGCGGCAACGGCAAAGGCGGCGGCATCGCTGCTCTGGGGCTTTCCGCAGAAAATTTGGGCGTTAGCCAGGAAATCCTGGACACCCATTATCTGCTTCAGGTCGCCCTTCTCGACCCGGCCGCCCGGCCGGATGTGGAAGAGACGGCCATCAAACCATTTATGGAAGTTCATAAAGCCCAAAGCATCCCCACCCTTGATGATTACAGGGACATAGAAGGTTTAGAGGTCAAGCCTCCGGATGTCTGGCGCTATTTTGTACGGGTAAAACCGGATGTTCTGGATCGTTTTATTACCGAAAATTCCCTTCAGGATATGGATCTTAGCAAAGCTGAAGATGAATTTATCTACCAGAACTCCTTTCGATTAAACCAGAAGTTTTATGCGTCGTTGGGGGAAAAGCAGGCCTTTGTTTTATCCCACGGTCGCAATTTGATGATTTTAAAAATCGTGGGATATGCCGAGCAAGCAACCCAGTACTACTGTATGGAAGATTTTAAAGCCCACGGATGGATTGCCCACCAGCGCTATCCCACCAAAGGTAGGGTCTGGCATCCCGGCGGGGCACACCCGTTCATCGGACTGGATGAAGCGCTGGTCCACAACGGCGACTTTGCCAACTACCATGCGGTGAGTGAATACTTAAAACAGCACAACATTTTTCCGCAGTTTTTAACGGATACCGAAGTCTCTGTTCTGCTCCTCGACCTGTTTAACCGAACGTTTGAGTATCCAATGGAGTATATCATTGAAGCCCTGGCGCCCACTTCTGAATACGATTTCGATCTGCTGTCGCCAGAGAAACAGCATGTTTACCGCTACCTCCAGGCTGCCCATATCCATGCTTCTCCGGACGGTCCCTGGTTTTTTATCATTGCCCGCAACAATCCGTATAAAAACTATTTCCAGTTGATCGGCATTACGGATACGTCCATGTTGCGTCCCCAGGTGTTTGCTCTGCAGGAAGGAGACGTTCAGATCGGCCTGATATGTTCGGAAAAGCAGGCCATTGACGCCACCTTACAGAACCTTGCCGCTGAAGACAGCCGCTTTTGCCCGATAGCGGACAAGTACTGGAATGCCCGGGGCGGCAGTGCCACCGATGGCGGCGCGTTTATTTTTACCGTCAAAGACGCCGGCAAGGGAGATGGATCTAAACAACTCGTCTGTACCAATAAATTCGGCGACGTCGTCAAAACACCTGAAAATCAGAAACATTATAAAATAACCCCCGAACTATCAACGCCCGTGGTTTCAAACGAAATGACCCGGGCCTTAAAAAAAGGCCTCTCCACGGATGACCTGTCTGATTTTAAACGCTATTATTGTCAGCAGGTAGTAAACTGGGATTATCCTGAGCTTATCCATTTTTGCAAAGGGCTCGAAACTCTGGCCATTGAAGATGACGACACGAAGTCCAAAGCCATGGAGGTTTTGACACACCTTATGGACCGACGTTTTCCCACCGGAGATAAAAAGCGGAGTTCCATACTGCAAATCATCAGAAACAGCCTGATTTCAATTTTTGATGCATCACCGGATTTCAATGAAAACACCGCCAGTCGCTATCGTTACGTCGATTTTGAAAAACGGGACACCCTACGGTCTCCCCGGAATGATGAAAAGGTTCTGGTGATAAATGCCCGAGAATTTTCCCCCGAAGGCGAGAACTGCGACTCAAGACTTATTTGTGAAGCCTACCGGCTGGGATGGAAACAGTTCATTTGCTATGGATACAAAGGACAGCGCTTTTGCGGATGCGGCCTTTCAAAAGATTCCGACGGTGTCCGTATAGACGTTTATGACAGCTCCGGTGACTACCTGGCTTCGGGGATCGATGGTCTGGAAATATACGTCCACGGAAATGCTCAGGATCAGCTTGGCCAGATCATGAAGCGCGGAAAACTCGTCATCTATGGAGATGTGGGCCAAACCCTCATGTACGGGGCCAAGGGCGGAGACGTATATATTCTGGGCAATGCCGCCGGCCGCCCGCTGATCAATGCGGTGGGCCGCCCCCGGGTTGTCATAAACGGAACCTGCCTTGATTATCTGGCGGAGTCTTTTATGGCCGGTGATCCCCTGAACGGCGGCGGGTTTGTCGTTCTCAACGGCATAGAATTCGATGAAGACGCCACCGTCGTCGAGCAGCCGGTCCCCTACCCCGGATCCAATCTCTTCTCACTGGCTTCAGGCGGTGCCATCTACATAAGGGACCCCCACCATAAACTGGTGGAAGACCAGCTGAACGGCGGCGAGTTTGTCGACTTGAGCGCCGCCGACTGGAACCTGATTTTACCCTATTTAGAAGAAAACGAAAGACTTTTCGGCATTTCCATCGAAAATGATCTCTTGACAGTCAACAGCAAAAAAATGAATTATTCCGACGTGTATCGAAAGGTCCAGGCCGTTGCACTCGATGTTCTGGCCAAGGAATCTGTCGCCGTAGAAGAATGGGGCGAAGACTGGCAGGACACTTAAAAATGTTCAAGCATAATACGCATACAAGGGCCGGAAAACCATACCGGCCTTGTTTGTTATAAACCGACCATTTTCATTCGGCAGATAGGGTATTAATGCCGAAGATTGGAAAAACATCAACGTACAATTAAGGGACTCCATGGATTATTTTGAAAAACCCAGGGAAGCGTGTGGGCTGTTCGGTATTTACGGTCATCCTGAAGCCGCAAGGCTGAGCTACTTTGGGATGTATGCGCTTCAACACAGAGGCCAGGAGAGTGCCGGAATCGCGGTCGCCCGGGAAAACAACATTGTGGAGCATAAAGGTATGGGTCTGGTACCCGATGTTTTTGACGTGACCCATCTGGAGCATTTAGAAGGAGAAAGCGCCATCGGGCACGTACGCTATTCCACCACAGGAAGTTCCATCCTCAGCAATGCCCAGCCTTTTGTCGTACATCACCGCAAAAAAGCATATGCCATCGCCCACAACGGTAATCTTGTAAATGCCCACCATCTGAAAAAGGAGCTCGAAGAAACCGGGTCGATTTTTCAGACAACCATGGATAGCGAAATTTTCCTCCATTATTTTGTCAAAAGCCTAAATTATGGGTTCGAAGGTGCCCTTAAAGAGACGGCATCACGCCTAAAGGGTGCCTATTCTTTTGTGATGCTCACCAGCAAAGGAGAGGTTGTCGGCATCAAGGATCCTTATGGTTTTCGACCGTTATGCCTGGGCAAGCTCAACGGCCATTACATTCTGGCTTCGGAAACCTGTGCCCTGGACCTGGTCCAGGCTGAATTTATCCGGGAGCTCGATCCGGGGGAAATCGTCATTATCGATGCGGACGGTATCCGGAGCATTAAAACGCCGGCACCTGAAAATCGAGCTTTTTGCATCTTTGAATTTATCTACTTTGCGCGACCGGACAGCACCATCTACGGCAAAAATGTGTATTTAACCAGAAAAGCCCATGGGCGTCGCCTGGCTCAGGAGGCACCTGTCGAAGCCGACCTGGTCATGCCCTTTCCCGACTCGGGCACTTACGCTGCTTTGGGCTATTCAGAAGCCTCTGGAATCCCCTTTGAGATGGCCATGATCCGCAATCACTACGTCGGAAGAACATTCATTCAGCCCACCCAGAGCATGCGTGATTTTGGCGTCAGAATCAAACTGAACCCTGTAAACCAGCTTCTCAAAGGAAAAGAGATCATCATTATCGAAGATTCCATCATCAGAGGAACCACGGTGAAAACCCGGGTAAAAGCACTCCGGGATCTGGGTGTAAAAAGGATCCATATGCGGGTCAGCGGGCCGCCCCATCGTTTCCCCTGTCATTACGGAATAGATTTTTCCACAAGAGGGGAGCTGATCGCAGCACAGATGACCGTTGAAGAACTCAAAGATTTCCTCAACCTGGACTCACTCCATTACCTCAGTCTCCAAGGACTTCTGAGTTCAACCGGAATCGAACATCCGGAAGACAATTTCTGCAAGGCATGCTTCGATGGATGTTATCCGGTGAGTTTCGATGAGGATCTGTCTAAAGATTGCCTTGAAATAGTATAGCGAATCTTATAGAAATAGAATCGCCCATTTTATCGTTTCAGCCTGCAGGGTGTATCCTGTATCTTTTACGACGAATTCAGGCCTGGCAGTGGGTCCATTTTGAAACTCGACATCTTCAACGATCTAACAATTTATGACCGATGAAAAAAACCGTCGCCTTTTCTAAACATGCCACCAATGTATTTTTTCATATTCTGACCCGCTGCAACCTCAAGTGCAGCCACTGTTACATCAACAAAAAAGAGCATGGAAAAAATACCCTTCCCATAAACACCATTGAAGCCTGGCTCGAAGTGTTTGCATCCAAAAACAGAGCGGCCAATGTCATTTTCCTGGGGGGAGAGCCCACCCTTCACCCGGATCTGCCGAAAGCCATAACAAAAGCAAAATCTATCGGTTACAATTCGATCACCGTCGATACAAACGGATACCTGTTCCATGACATTCTTTCCAAAGTCGATCCGGATGGTGTCGATTATTTTAGCTTCAGCCTGGATGGTGCCACTCGAGAAATCAACGATGCCATACGGGGAAAAGGATCCTATGACACCTGCATTGCCGGCATCAGAAAAGCGGTTCTTTGTGGTTTTACGACCAGTCTGATCTACACGGTGAGCACAAAAAACATACATGAACTTGATAGGGTTGCACCGCTCTTGAAGGATTTGGGGATCCATCGTTTTTTCATACAGGTCATCGGTATCCGGGGAAAATCCGCCGAAAGCAGGCTGGAAAAATTACAGGTTTCTCGGACCCAATGGCTAAAAACCATCCCTGAAATTGCTCAAAAAATCGCCCGTCTTGGCATCACCGTCACCTATCCGAAAGTTTTTCTAAACCCGGACGAACCCTTTGAATGCGCCGGTTTGGTGGCGGAAAACTATTTCATATTCCCCAACGGCAGGGTATACCGCTGCCCTTTGTGCGAAGATTTTCCGCTGCACAGTATGCGCTTTAAAGAGGACGTGCTGGTGGATGCCCCGAGGATCAATGAAAACGACCTGTTTGCCCTCAATATCCCTGAAGGATGCGTGATGAACAGACTGGTTCAACCGGAAAACCTCAGCTACAACAGGGACGGCACGCCGAAATACAAAATCGCCTGCTGCTTGTTAAAAGAACAGATCCGAATTCCATAAGATGGGTTGTAACTCAACAGGATGTTGCCCAAACAACAATCTCTTTGAGTGCTCATTGAAACGTTTTTTGTTGATAAATCTTGATGGTCTCGTAAAAAGTCCGTTTTGCTCGCTCAGTGACCATTTGGGGGCGTTTCAAGCGGTGCTGCTAAATTTCAAGAACGCGTCGCAAGCTCCTCAAACAGCTTGAAATTTTTAACGCATCACCGCTTGAAACACTGGATCCCCAAATGATCAGATATCGCTCACAAAAGACTTTTTACGAGTTTGTCAAGCTTGGCGAAAGGAAATTTTTTAAAGGGATTAGATCGTGCAAACCATACGAAAGCAGATGATCTCACTGCTGTGTAAACAGGAAATGAGTGCCCGGGACCTCTCCCAGGCAATGGAAATCCGGGAAAAAGAGGTTTATACGCACCTTTCCCATATCCAACGCTCTGTAGCAGCCCAGAAGAAAAAACTTGTGATCATCCCCTCACGATGCTTGAACTGCGGTTTCATTTTTAAAAACAGAAAGCGTTTCACCCGCCCCGGTCGATGCCCACACTGCAAAAGCGAACACATCCAGAATCCAATGTACCAAATTAAATAGCTCGAATTTCTCCTGTAAATTTTTTATATAGCAGTTCCCAAAAATATGTTCCGATTGAATGGCTTACCGTCACAATTTCAGTAAGCCGCAGGATGATTCCGTTTCCATCGGAAAGCTGTCTGAGTAAATTAGAGCGCGTTAAAGCGAACAGCCTATAAGTATTCAAAAACTTTGATAATTATTATGCTCCCGCAGTGTAATTTTAACACCTTAGCCCTGTTCGCTTTTACGCGGTTTTATTTGCGAGTTCTTGCCGATGGAAATGGAACTATCCTGCGGCTGAAAAGGAATGTTATTCTGAGAAAGGCTATAAATTCATAAAAACCCATATTTGAAGCGCTGAATGTCTTAGCCGCCGAGTCCAGTTTTGGAAACCATCGGGGTCAGGCCGCGTCATGAGGGTTCGCTGGAACCCGTTTTGTCGTGATCGGGCTTCCCTGGACGGCGGGGGGGTCTTCTTTTTGGACGTGGGCGAGGTCGGGATTTTCCTTGTGCGGTGGGGCCGGATGTCCTTCTACGGCGGGACCTGCCTTTTTTCTTTTCAGGGATGGGCTCAGGCATGGTGAGCCATTCTTCCTTGGGTTCGATGCAGCTCAGCTTCTGTTCGATAAACGCCTCAATGGCCGGAAGGTAGAAGGCGTCCTTCTCATCGGCGAAGCTGATAGAGGTA
>JAQYVT010000028.1 GCA_030145345.1 Desulfobacterales bacterium | reverse complement strand
ATATATTTTTTGAGGATCAGCGTTGCGTTTGTTCCTCCGAAACCAAAGGAGTTTTTCATGGCCGTATCGACATCCGTCTTTCGTGCGATGTTCGGAACATAGTCAAGATCACACGCTTCATCGGGATGATCAAGATTGATTGTTGGTGGAATGATGCCTTCATAGATTGTCAGCGCTGTAAAAACCGTTTCGATTCCTCCGGCACCGCCCAGCAGATGGCCTGTCATGGATTTGGTCGAACTTACGGGGATGAACGGTGCTTTTTCTTTGAATACAGACTTGATCGCTTTTGTCTCGTAAACATCATTAAGCTGGGTCGAAGTGCCATGGGCATTGATGTAATCGATCCTGTCATAGGGAATCCCTGCATCATCAAGCGCAGCGGCCATACATCGGGCGGCACCTTCACCATCCGGAGCCGGTGCGGCCATATGAAACCCGTCTCCGCTCATCCCATATCCACATATTTCAGCATATATGCGGGCGCCTCTTTCTAATGCGAATTCGAGCGTTTCAAGAACGAGAATGCCACACCCTTCGCCGACCACAAATCCATCCCGGTCACGGTCAAACGGACGGGATGCCTTTTCCGGTTCATCATTTCGGACGGAGAGGGCTTTCATGGCGTTGAAGCCGGCAATGCACGTGGGTGTGATAACAGACTCTACCCCTCCGGTTATCATGGCGTCGGCCCCACCTCTCTTGATGATTTTGAATGCATCGCCGACGGCGTGAGTCCCTGCGGCGCATGCGGTGGCAATGGAAGCATTGGGCCCTTTGGCACCCAGATAAATTGAAATCATCCCAGGGGCCATATTGCCGATCATCATGGGAATAAAAAACGGCGTTACCCGTTTGGGACCTTTCTTTTGCAGCGTAAAGGTGGTTTGTTCCAGCAAATTGAGTCCACCAAGGCCGCATCCTGTGACAACACCGATCCTGTCTTGGTTGGTCTCGTCTATCTTTAACCCGGAATCTTCTACAGCCATTCGGGATGCTGCAACAGCATATGCGATAAAGGGCTGGGTACGCTTGGCCTCTTTTTTGAGAAGAAAATCCTCAGGGTGAAAATTTTTGACCTCTCCGGCAATTTTGGTATCAAATCCGGAAGTGTCAAATCGCGTTATTTCGGCAATCCCTGATTGGCCCTTACACAGCGCAGTCCATGTATCATCAACACCGATACCCAGGGGCGTTATAACCCCCATACCCGTAATGACGACCCGTCTGCTCAATAAGCCTCCTAAAAACCGGCATATCGATACTGGTTTCTCAATGGTTTTTAACGATCTCAATTGACCGGCATTCTCCCCACAGCCCTCGTCTTTTATGGCGGGGGCGAGGGGCGCTTTATAAAAATGCTTGAGATCCTAAGTGGACGCGAAGTTTTGCCGTTTGGCAGAACCCCCTCCCTTCACGCAGGGCGCCTCACATTAATGGGCGCTAATGTAATCGAAGGCGTCTTTAACGGTCACCAATTTTTCCGCTTCTTCGTCGGGAATATCAATATCGAACTCTTCTTCCATGGACATGATCAACTCTACAAGGTCAAGTGAATCTGCACCCAGGTCATCCGAAAAAGACGCTTCCGGTACAACCTCTTCAAGATCAACACTTAGCTTTTCCGCAATTATCTTTTTTACTTTATCCTCAATTGACATTAAGTTTTCCTCCTTTAATTGATATCATATGTACATTCCACCGCTCACATGAATTACCTGGCCTGTGATGTAAGATGCACTTTCTGAAGCCAGAAAAGCAACCGCTTCTGCAATATCTTCGGGTTGCCCCGCACGTCCCAGGGGGACCTGACTCAGCATTGCATTCCTTGCTTTTTCCGAAAGCGACGCCGTCATGTCTGTTTCTATAAAACCCGGTGCAATTGCATTGACCGTGATGCCACGGGGGGCAAGTTCTTTGGCAGCGGTTTTTGTGAGCCCGATTAAGCCCGCCTTCGAAGCCGAATAATTTGCCTGTCCCACATTGCCGGTTACCCCGACAACCGAAGCCATATTAATAATACGGCCATAGCGCTGCTGCATCATGACTTTGGAAACAATTTTTGTGCAAGTGAATGCACCTTTTAAGTTTATATTTAAAACAGCATCCCAGTCCTGTTCTTTCATACGGACCAAAAGCCCGTCTTTGGTGATACCGGCATTGTTTACCAGAACATCTATCCGTCCGGTTTTGTCGATGATCTCTTTAAAAAATTTAACAACCTCATTTTCTTTTGCAATGTTGACACTTTGGCTTGCCGCAGAACCTTGTGCTTCGGCGACAAGTTTTTCGGTTTCAGCAGCAGCGGCAGCTTCAGCATCGGGATCACTTGGAGAAAAATAATTGAAATAGATGCTGGTGTCTGGTGCGGCCAACGCTATGCAGATGGCCCTGCCAATCCCTCTCGATCCCCCTGTAACGACAACAATACGTTGTTTTTGTTCCGTCATGATAACCTCGCAAACAGGTTGTCTGCAATCAGATCCATGTCATTTATGACATTTGGACAGCTGCAAACCAGTTGGTTATAGGAATGGGTTTCCATAAACTCATGGGCCGTCTCTTGATCAAATACGCCGCAGCCCATCAGTATTTTAAGCGCGTTTTGGGAAACAAGCTGCGCGACTTCGTCTGCAAAGATCCTCGACATGGCTTTGATCTTTTCAGCTTCCGGGTTACCGTCTTTTGAGAGGGTAAGCGCTTTGCGCCCCAAACTTGCGCCAACCTCCACATGGGTCATCATATCCGCCAGTAAGAACATGACATGCTGCTTGCGGGTCAGGCGGTTGTCATGAGCCAACATGATGGTATCATTTAAAACTCCGGCTGCAAGCCCGTAAAGCCGACACCCGGCATCGTTTATACCGCTATCCAGCGTTTCCATTTCCCGGGAAATGGATTGGTAAAAATCGCCTTTTGACTTGCGCGTTTCTTTCCATCGAAACGTGCTGATGATGCTCTGTTGAATTTCGCTCGTCCCTTCATAAATACAAGTGATCTTTACATCGCGTTTGATCTTTTCCACTTCAAATTCTGTGATATAACCGTAACCGCCAAGGGCTTGGATGGCGTCGTTGGCAGCTTTGTCGGCAGACTCGGTGGCAAACAACTTGGCAATGGAGCCTTCCACATGAAGTTCAGATTCGCCCGAATCGATTCTGAGGGCAATTTCGTCCATATATGCCAGTGCTGCTTCGAATCTTACGGCATGGGGGACGATGAGTTTGTGGGTGTAGCCTTGTCTTTCGGAAAGCGGAGACCCGAACTGTATGCGTTCTTTGGCATATGGGATTACAATCTCAATTGCCGCTTGGCCGGCGCCCAGCGCCATGGCGGCGACCATAAGCCGGGTATATCCAAAAACCTTACCGGCATGCTTCATGCCCATACCGGGCACCCCCCCAACGAGATTGTCAACCGGAACAAAAACGTCCGTGAAAGATAGCGGGGAGGTGTTCGAAGCCCGGATGCCGTGTTTCTCTTCCCCCTTGCCCTGAACAAACCCGGGTGTTCCCTTTTCCACAACAAAAAATGCGGGTCCTTCGGGGGTTTTGGCCAGAAGGGTAATAAAATCGGCATATCCTCCGGTGGAGATAAATTGCTTTGTACCGTTAATGACATACCCTGTGACTTCACCGGCATCATTTTGTACCGGTTCGGCCTTGGTCTTTAGTGCCGCAAGATTACTGCCGGCACCGGCTTCGGTGACCGCATAGGCCACCAGGGAATTCCCTTCTGCGATTTTGCCAAGCCATTTTGATTTCTGCTCCTCGGTCCCGCCGACAATGATGGGTTCGGAACCGAGCTGGATGGCAAAAAAGGCGGTGCCGATTCCCAAGCATATTTTACACATTTCAAGAATGACTTCACAGCAGTCCCGGGTACCGCCGCCCATCCCGCCATAGGCTTCGGGGATAAATAGGAGCTGTAGTCCGATGTCCGGTCCCAGTATCTCGCGGAGGGTCTCTTCCGGGAAGAATTCGTTTTTGTCATATTCAAGAATTTTTTCGCGAGTAAGGAGACGGGTCTTGAACTGTCTGACCGTATCTATGACCATCTGTCTTAGTTCGGGATCCAGTCCTTTGGGTTCAGGTCCTCTCTCGTTCGCAGATTCTGTCATCAATATCATCCTTTTTTTCTGTCCGGTTTCAGGTACAAAATGACCGCTATCGGTAAGTTAGCCAAGGTATACATGATTCGGGAAATATAAAATCACCGTAATGAGGACGGCAGATTAGATGCTGAATTTCAGCTTTCCGGTGAATCTGTCAATTACACAATTTGACTTAAATCTGTTTAGAATCGGCACAGATATGAGTAATTTTAAGCCATAATTATTTGAATTTAATACAAATATATCTCGCAACCAATGACTTGGTTTGCGTTTGCGATTCTAGTAATTTAAACAAAATTGATTGTCAAGGGTTTTTCATAACAAAAAAGAATTGACAGTTTTATCTTGACTCAACATTCGTTTTTTTGTATCAAAAAATTTTATTAATTGAGGGATCGTCTAACGGCAGGACGACGGGTTCTGGCCCCGTTAATCCAGGTTCGAATCCTGGTCCCTCAGCCAATTATTACCGACGGGCTATGTTGTATTTGTCATAGCCCGTTTTTTCTTGAGGGACGCTTCCTCGCCTTTTCCACGGTTTTGATTTTGGTTTTTATGATGATTTTCAATACCCCGCCGCTTGCAGCGGAGCGCTTCATTGACAAATATTCTTTCCAAATTTCCTGCAACCTATGGGCCCATGAGCGAACACGTTTGGCCAAAGAACGCACATTTGCGTCCTGGCTCCGAACCGGTTTATCCGCCACTGCGGTGGGGCTGGCGCTGATGAAACTCTTGCCGTCCGTCGAACCTCGATGGCTGTTGCATGTAATTGGAATACTCTTTGTGGGCGACGGGTGCATCGTCTTTGTGATGGGTTACAGAACCTATCACATCGTAATTAAGAAGTTGGAAAAAGAAGTGGTTAGGGGGATTCCGTCGGCACTCATGGGGGTGTTGACCTCTGCCTTGCATCTCCGGCAAACTCGACAATCGCTCAATTTAGGTAGAACCTATTTCAAAGGTCTCCCTTATGGTGCGTAGCCCCATTCATTCATACGTCGATAGGCATAAGTGGCGTATTCACCCTGTTGCACAAATTGTAAATAGCGATGGTATTCTTTGGCGGCTTCTGGAATATGCTGGGTTTTTTCCTGGCAATAGCCTTTAAAAAAGATGGTATTGGGGTTGCCGGGCAACAATCCCTCATAGATGTTAAAATCTTCATAGGCGCCTTCGAAATCTTTTAAATGAATTTTCGCAAAACCGCTAAAATGATACGCTTGGGCTTCTTGTGGATACACTTTTTGGGCCATTTCTGCGTATTGGCGCCCCACCGCGTATTTTTTTTGGATCAACTGACTGGTGGACATATAGACCAGTCCAGCATAATCGTTGGGGGCTTTTTTTAAAGCTTTTCTGAAATGGGCGTCGGCTTGGCTGTAGTTGCGCTTTCCCATTTCTTTTTCTCCTTCTTGCATCTCTTCGATCGCCTCTTTTTGGGCGCGCAGTCGAGCGGTATTGTCCATATAACGTTCCCGGTATAAGGGTCGATTTAGCGCCGACTTATATTTTGAATTAACGGTTTCAACGACGGTTTTATAACGTTCCTCACCCATTGGATGGGTGGCAAACATTAATTCGATGGCACCGGGCTTGTGCTTTGAAAGGCTTTGGAGCATATCCATCAAACCGATCATGCCTTTTGGACTATAATTGCTTCGAACCATATATTCCATCCCCAATTCATCGGCTTCACGCTCGTTATCTCGGCTGTAAGACGCCAGCAGCGCACCGGATCCAATTGCACCTACCTGGGAGGCCAGCTGGCCATACAAAGCACCCTGGGTTCCTGCCAGCACGGAGACGCTGCCGATAACCGCCTGGGTCAGCACGCCCTTTGACATTTGTTGGGCGGTATGTCGTGCGTTTACGTGGCCCAATTCGTGCCCCAGCAGAGCGGCCAATTCAGCTTCGTTGTCCAAGGCCAATAGGATCCCTCGGGTGGCGGCAATGCTGCCCCCCGGAAATGCATAGGCATTTACATAGGTCGCATTTACCGCTCGGAAAGAGTACGGCAAGTGTGGACGATGGGTCTGTTTTGCAAGGTTTTTCCCCGTCCGGTTAATATAATCATTAAGCTTTGGGTCTTGAACCGGTCCGTAATCTGCCGAAAACTGAATTAACGAGTTCTGCTTATCGAGTTTTATCTCGTCGTCTTCGGATAGCAGCATAAATTGAGATTTTCCCGTGACCGGATTGGTGGCACACCCGACCATTAAGCCCGCTGCAGCCATTGACGACAGCCATAAAAAGTCACGTCGCGTTATCCCATGTTTCTGAGTTATCCAGAAAGGTTTGTATCGCATATCTCCTCCTGATTTCATTGAGTTGCCGACCCGCCATCCGAGCAGGGTGAAAGAAAATTATGTTCTTCAATATGGGTCTAATATGCAGTAACAATGATATCCCGCCCGGGGGCAATAAAAAATGAGATATCGAAAGTCAGGCAGGTTGTCAACAATCGAATTTTATAGAACTTTGCGCAATTTCAGGGGGTTTGGATATAAAAGGCCGGTTTTACCGATTCGGGATATTTTGTCATTAAAAAAAACGGGTCTTCCGCTCGAGTCATGGGTGTTTGGTTCTGCTTGTAAACGCAGCAACCTGTCAGTGTCTATAGTTTGTATTTTGAAGGGATTTTTTGATATGAATTCTGATACGCGCCGGCCGTAACCGCGAGCGCATTTCCCTCGGTTTACCGGGGCAAAGCGGAGATCGCGTTTCAACGGGGCTGCGGGCAATTCCAGCGAAAACTAAAATCTGTTATATCTCGTTATGTCTTCGTTTTTTTTGAATTTTAGCGAAAATTCATGATCTGGTCACAATTTAGTTTAAAACACCTCTCGATAAAACACAGGTTTTAATTACTATATATTGTATGGTTTTTTATTTGACATACAAGATACATCGTTCTATAGAATATTTAACAATAATTGTTTGAGTTTCGCATCACCTGCCACCAGATAAAACACGCTATCAGATGATCCGGTTTCTCATCCGGTTGCTGGGCGAGTGTATGATTGAGGGAAAAGAAAAAACATCTGAATAGCATATTTCAGGTGTAGGTTAAATTGATAGAGCAAATCAAGGAATATTTTCAGTTGGTGGACACTGTTTTTTAAGGGGTTCAAAACTTGAATAATTTTTTAAGTATTCAAAAAATCGGCTTTATGGCGAAAAAGGAGAAGGAAAAGATGGACAAAAAGATCATAAAACGCCCGTTGTTATTTTGTATCGCCATCATCACAATGGGTATGGTTATCTTTGCCAATCCCACAACAGCGACGGAGCCTGTTGAACAACAGGGTCTTGTGGACAAGGCGCGGGTTACTTTTGAAAACTTTATGGCCGATGAACAGAATTTCGGGGTGTGGTTTCGGAAAAATCTGCACGAGGCCAAAGGTCTGTTGATCGTCCCGAGTTTGCTCAAAGGTGGCTATATTTTGGGTGGGTCCGGCGGTAGCGGCGTACTTGTTGTCAAGGATACGAAAACAGGCCTATGGAGCCAACCCGCCTTTTACACTATGGGGTCCGTGACCTTTGGGCTGCAGATTGGTGGCGAGGCAGCGGAAGTGGTTATGATGGTGAGGACCCAAAAGGCGGTGGATAAGTTGCTTGCATCCTCTTTCAAGCTCGGGGGGGATGCCTCTATCGCCGCTGGGCCGGTGGGTGGCGGGGCCAAATCGAATGTCATGACGGACATTATTTCCTATGCGCGATCCAAAGGAGCCTATGCTGGAGTTTCACTGGAGGGCGCTGTGATCGCGACGCGGGCCAAATGGAATCAGGCCTACTACGGGAAGGCGGTGACGCCTGTGGAGATCCTTGTTGAAAATTCTGTGAATAATCCTGGTTCAGCCAAACTCCTTGAAGCCGTGCAGAAGGCCTTCAAATAGGATTGTCCGACGTTCCGTTCACCGAATTTTTGACCCGCCGGTAATATCTGACAGCGTCTGTGGAGTAAATGCAGAGCGCTGTCCATATCAAAACAAAGGTCAATTTTTGGGCGCTTGAAATGGGTTCGTTGTACAAAAAGACACCCAAAAGGAACATACAGCTGGGTGCGATATACTGCAGGAAGCCAACGGTAGAAAGGTTCAGCCGTCTTGTGCCCAAGGTAAAAAGAAGGAGCGGAAAGGCTGTGAGAAAAGCTGTTCCCATAAGGAAAAGATCCATCTTGATACCCATGTGAAATAATGCTCCGGCATCTTTACTGTCCAGGAATATAAGATATGCCAGGGCGGGTCCCGAAAGGAAAAAAATTTCCAAGGACAGGCCCACAAAAGAGCTTATCGGGGCCACTTTTCTGATCAAGCCATAAAATCCAAAGGCAAAGGCAAGAGATAGCGCTATCCACGGGAACTTTCCGTAATAAACTGTCAGATATAGTACGCCGATTCCAGCCAATACCAATGACACGGTCTGCAGGAGCCGCATCCGTTCCCTGAGAAAAATCATCCCCAACAGGACATTTACCAGGGGCGTGATAAAGTATCCTAGACTTGCCTGAAGAATGTGTTCATTGTTCACCGCCCAGATATAGATGAACCAGTTGAATGCAAGGAGCATTGTGGTGGGAATCAGAAACAAAAAGGTGCGCCGTTTTTTTACGGCGGCCATGAATTCATTCCCGTGCCTCTGGAATACAAGGATAATCACAAGAAAGACAAAAGACCAGATGGTCCGATGCATAATGATTTCAAGGGCGGAAATGTTGTGCAGAACCTTCCAGTAGATGGGGCTCAAACCCCAGATCAAAAACGCTGCAGATGCATACGCTATCCCGGACAGGGATTCCTGTTGTGACTTCACCCTATAGATACCTTTAACTTTTCTTCGGATTCGGATAAGGTTCAACTATCAAACCATCGAACGATGTTCAATTGATATGCAAACGAAGTTTTTTATATTTAAGATAAACATGATGGTCTCGTAAAAAGTCCGTTTTGCTCGGTCAGTGACCCTTTGGGGGCGTTTCAAGCGGTGCTGCTAAATCACACCAGAGGCGGATAAATTTCAAGAACTCGTCGCAAGCGCCTCAAACAGCTTGAAATTTTTAACGCATCACTGCTTGAAACACGGGATCCCCAAATGATCAGATATCCCTCACCAAAGACTTTTTACGAGTTTGTCAAACAGGGTTCAGTTCATATGTCATGGACGCAACACCATACAATAAGCGCAAGCATAATTGAGAAAATCAATAACACAACAAACCCTATAGTTGCATCAATAACACGGCTAAATCCAGAGGGTACCTTGAGTTTATACTAAATTTAGGATACCACCTTGGCGTTTAAAAAAAAAGGATTAACCCATGAAAACGTACCGTATTCCAATGGTCCCGGGACCGGTTAAATTGCCACAGGCTGTTTTAGACGTTTATCAAACCAATTATGGATCGGCCGATTTAGAACCCGAATTTTTGGAACTACACCATAAAACCGAATCGAATCTGCAGATGATTCTCGGCACAAAAAATCGGGTTGTCATTCAATCCGGAGAGGGCATGCTGGCATTATGGAGTGCTTTGAAGAGCTGTCTTTGTCCTGGAGATCGTGTATTGGCCGTTGCAACCGGGGTCTTTGGTGATGGAATCGGCGACATGGCGTTATCCATGGGTGCGGAGGTGAAAAAAATAAGCCTGTCCTATAATGAAACGATTTCAGATATGTCCGAAATTGAAGCGGCCATTTTTAAATTCAAACCGAAAATGATTACCGTGGTTCATTGCGAAACACCGTCGGGAACCCTAAATCCCATCGCTGAGTTGGGACGGCTGAAACACCGTTACAAAACGCCTCTTTTGTATGTAGACGCGGTTTCCAGTGCAGGAGGTTCAGCCGTATTGTGTGATGAGTGGCACGTCGACCTGTGTCTGGGCGGGTCCCAAAAATGCTTGTCTTCCCTGCCTGACATGGCCTTTTTATCGGTCAGCGATACGGCATGGGAAGTTATCCGCCAGGTTGACTACGTCGGATACGATGCCTTGAAACCTTTTTATAACGCACCGGCAGAGCATTATTTTCCATATACCCCCAACTGGCACGGCGTCGCGAGCCTCAATGCCGGAACCGAACTGATATTGAATGAAGGGCTGGACAACAGTTTTGCACGCCATGAAGCGGTTGCCGCCTATTGCCGTAATAAATTAAACGAAATGGGCTTGTCGCTTTTCCCGGCCCTTGATGCCGAACCGTCGCCGACCGTAACGGCGGTTAAATTGCCCGTTGGATTTACATGGCCCGAATTCGATGCAGCACTCAGACAACACGGACTTGTTGTGGCCGGGAGTTATGGGCCGCTTGCCGGCAAGGTCTTCAGACTCGGACATATGGGGGTACAGGCGGATATGGAACTTGTCAAACAGGCGCTCCGTGTTATTGAAAAAGTAATCGCATGACCGGGGGTAAACAAAATCATTGTATGGGTCGTCTTAAGAAATTAATGTTTCGAAATGGGGTGTTAATTGGGTCGTTTGAAAAAAATTCTTGAAAGCGTGTTGCGTCGTTGTTGCATACAACTAAAGTGATAACCACTTGCTTTTTGTGAATGAGATCGTTATAAAATCTCCACCAGGTCCAAAAGGTTTTTGCATGGTTAAAGGTTTTGAAAGAATCTTTTTGCCAGTTTGTTTACGATCAATTAGGGTGATACATAAAAACGAATAATACCGGAGGTGTAAGATGCGTCGAGGGCATCGTTTTGCCAAATATGTGAGTTGCTTTGTAACCATTACCATGCTGCTGATGAGTATGCCGGTCCAAACCCTTCAGGCGTCGATGATCGGAACAGAAACCGTGCTGATTCTTTCAAAGGCACGGACCATGCGAGAAAATCTCCACAAATTTCTGGAAAGAAAAGATGTGCAGGACATGATGACGGCCCAAGGAATAAGCCCCATGGAGGCAACAGCCCGTGTGGACTGCCTTTCTGACGCTGAGGTCATGCAAATCGGCGATAAAATGGACCAGCTTCCTTCCGGTGGCGATGGAATCGGGACAATCGTGGGCGCGGTACTGATTATCTTCTTGGTCCTTCTGTTTACAGATATTATGGGATATACAGACGTTTTCCCTTTTGTCAAACATTCCTCAAAAAAATAGTATGGCCATCTGCCATGTGCGCCTGCAATTTTGCAGTTTTGTATTGTGGTTGAGCAGTGCCGGCTTTCTGTTTGTCGGTTGCGCCGGTCTCAATACCATGGAACTGTTGCAAAAAGCAGACAATATGCCGACCCGGTTTGAACTCGAATCGGTTCCATTTTATCCTCAAAAGGCCTATCAGTGCGGACCTGCAGCCCTTGCAACGGCGCTCAACTGGACCGATCTGCCGATTTTTCCAGAAGATTTGACCGATGAAGTCTTTACACCCGCTCGTAAGGGCAGCCTGCAGTCGTCGATGATCACCGCTGCCCGTCGTCACGGAAGGATCGCTTACGTTTTCAGTGGATTGGATGGCTTATTCCCGGAAGTGGTTGCCGGTCATCCGGTGATCGTTTTACAAAACCTCGGGTTTTCATGGTATCCTGTCTGGCACTATGCTGTGGTCGTCGGTTATGATGTGCCCAAAAAAATCGTTGTTCTTCGTTCCGGTTCCCTTGCCCGAAAACAGATGCCTTTTCGGAGTTTTGAAAACACCTGGGCGCGGAGCAATTACTGGGGGCTCTTAATTCTGCGACCGGATGAGATGCCGGTGACGGTGAAAAAGGATCTGTTCTTGGCCGCAGTGCTGGGGCTTGAAAAAGCCCGTCAATTCAGGTCTGCAATCGATGGATATGGCACCGCGTTGAAACGCTGGCCGAAAAGTGTGTCCGCCCTTTCAGGCATTGGCAATTGCTACTATGCTCTAGGAGAACTAAAAAAGGCTGAATCAGCATTCAGAGAAACCATCCGGCTGAATCCCAAAGCGGGTTCAGCGTATAACAATCTTGCCGTAATTCTTTTTGAGCAGGGTCGAAAGCCGGAAGCCATAAAAGCGGCTGAAAAGGCGGTTTCTTTGGGTGGGCCGCTGGGTTCTGAATATCAAAAAACTCTTGAGGAGATTCAGGACGCCGGAATACCCTGAAACGTTGCCCGTAAGATTAAAAACAGGGGCCGGATCAATCCTTTTTTCTAAAAACGATAGCCTTCGTTAAAAAGCTTTAGGCAGACATCGACCACCTGAGGGTCATAGAGAATGCCCCGGTTCTTTGCGATTTCCTTCAATGCCATGTCGGTGCCCAGCGACGCGCGGTAGGGCCGGTGAGATGCCATGGCTTCAACAACGTCTGCCACCGCCATGATTCTCGCTTCGAGTAAGATGTCTTCACCGGAGAGACCGTTCGGATATCCGGAACCATCAAACCGCTCATGATGCTGCAGAACAATCTGGGCAATCGGCCAAGGGAAATCTACTGTTTTCAATATATTGTAGCCTACCGTCGGGTGTTCTTTAATGATGCCGAATTCGTTTTTGCTTATTCTGCCCGGTTTACTGAGAATTTCCCCGGGCACAGATATTTTGCCGATGTCATGGATGACGCCTGCCAAGCGGATTCCTTGCACCCGGTTTTCTGAAATATCCATTTCTGTTGCAATGGCACGGGCCAGATCGCTGACGCGGCGCTGGTGGCCGGCAGTATAAGGGTCCCTTGTCTCCACTGTCAAGGCCATGGCCTCGATGGTTCCCCCCAAAGCTTTTCTCAACTCTTTGAGCGTCTTTTCAAGGGCATTTCGGTTTGAAATCAGCTCGCTGATATCCCGGATGATACCCTGATATCCCGGTATGCTCTGATCTCTTGCTTGACGGACGGTGGCGGTGATCAGGCAGTACATCTCCGATCCGTCTTTTTTGCAAAGCTTGGCTTCAAAATCTCTGACAGATCCTTTTTGTTCCAACTCCTTTTGAAATCTGTTATATTCATCACTATCCACAAAGACGGCTTCGATGCTCAAGCCAAACATCTCTTCTCTTGAATGCCCGAAGAGGTCCAGGGTTGATTGATTGAAATCGACCAGATCACCCTGTTCGGCACTCATATAGATTGCGTCCCTGGATTCTTCGAAAAGCGTACGATATTTTTCTTCGCTTCGTTTCAATTTCTGGTCAGCCCGTTTACGTTCGTGTCGATTCTTCGCTTCACGCAATTCCCGTTCAATGGCCGGATTCAGTCGCGCCATATTGTTTTTCATGATGTAATCATGTGCGCCGGCTTTCATGGCATCCACGGCAATTTCATCGGCAATGGTGCCGGACACAATGATGAACGGCATGTCGAACCCATTTTGATTATAGATTTCCAAGGCAGAGAAAGCGCTAAAACCCGGCATGGAATAATCGCACAGGATGAGATCCCAGCGATGGTTATTGAGAGCATCGCTCATGGCTTCGGCGACATCGACGCGTTCGTAAGTCGGACTGAAGCCTCCTTTTTTCAGCTGCCTGACCAGGAGAAAACAGTCATCTTCCGAGTCATCGACGATCAATACGCGGATGGTTTTATCCATAATTAACCTTTTCCCGTTGGTGGAGATTCGTTCAAGACCAGCCAGTAAAGCCCCAGCTGTTTGATGGCTTCTGTGAATTGGGAAAAGTCCACCGGTTTACGAATATAACTGTTGGCGCCCAACCGATAGCATTCGGATAAATCCCGTTCCTCCTTGGACGAAGTAAGGATAACTACCGGAAGCAGTTTTGTCCGCTCGTCGTTGCGAAGACGCCTCAATACTTCCAGACCGTCTATTCTCGGGAGCTTCAAATCGAGGAGGATAACCTGGGGCATCATGCTCATGTCACGGCCTTCATGGGCGCCGGTGCCGAACAGATAATCGAGAGCTTCGGATCCGTCTCTAGCGATCACCACCTCGTTCATAATATTGTTTTTTTTGAGTGCGCGAATGGCCAGCAGTTCATCATCCGGGTTGTCTTCAACCAGGAGTATTATTCTTTTATTCATAGGTTCCTTTCCATCATATTAAAGCGCAAAATAAAAAGTAGCTCCGCGATCGACGTATCCTTCAGCCCAGATCCGTCCTCCGTGACGGTGAATAATTCGCTGAACTGTGGCAAGGCCGATGCCGTAGCCATGAAAATCCGTATCCTTATGCAAGCGCTGAAATGCACCAAACAGTTTGTTGGCATAGGCCATATCAAATCCGGCGCCATTGTCGCGGACACAGTAGACGAGTTCATCGTCCTGGACAACCGTATCGAATATGATCCACGGCTTATCTCGCTTTGATGTAAACTTCCATGCATTCCCAAGCAGATTCTCCAGTACAACTTCAATGAGATTGGGATCGCAATCCGCGATCACACGATGTCCGATAACGATATCTACATGACGATCCGAATCACTTTCCTGGAGCTTTTCCATAATTGTCTGTGCGGTCTCGCTCAAATTTACCTCTTGTTTCTTAAGCTCCCGACGTGAAATCCTGGACAGGGAAAGCAGATCGTCAATGATCTGTCCCATGCGTTGGCTTGCTGAACGCACCCGCCGGAGATAATCCTGGCCGTCGGCGTCCAGTTCGTCCTTGTATTCTTCAAGCAAGGCCATACTGAAGCCGTCGATGCTGCGCAGCGGCGCCCGAAGATCGTGTGAAACCGAATATGAGAACGACTCCAACTCCTTGTTGGTGGCTTCAAGCTGGGCCGTTCGCTTCTTTACGCGCTGCTCAAGCTCCTCATTGAGGGCCCGGAACTTTTCTTCTGCACGGATCCGCTCACTGACATTTTCGCAAATGATGTATTCCTTTTCTTCATTAACGATCACCTGCCTAAAAATAATATTCTGTATACTTCCATCCTTGGCGGTAACGTTGAATGGCCGGGCCTCCGTTTTGGACTTGGCAGCCTTTTGTATGTCTTCTTTCCAATGGGTAATAAATTCTCTCCGCTCGAAAATATTCGGGAAAATCTTGCCATACCAATCTTGGACGGTGGGGATGTCTTCCAGTTTGTAGCCAAAGCTTTCGATAAATTCAGGGTTGATGTAGTCCACGCGTCCAAAAGTATCGACAACGGTAATGGGATACGGGGAAAGCTCTACCATTCTCGTTAAAAGCTGTTCAGTTTCGGAATATTTATTTATATACTTGGACGCTAACAGTACACCCGTCAAAAGGGCGATAAAAAAGGATAGCCGTTCGAACAGTGCATATGGGGGGACGTTTAACACCAGCAGATCGAGAAGACTGTCCGATCCTTTTGCAGTCATTGAGTTCGGAAGATCCCGGAATATTAAACCAAAGGCACCATCAACCACCCAAAAAACACAGCCGATTAAAATAGCGGCACCCAGAAGATAGTTGGATCTTTTCTGTTCGATAATTTCATGTGGCCGGAACACCTTTCTAAGGGGACCGAAAAGTATCAGAACATTCGATAACAATAAAACGAGATAACCGTTACACGCAGCTCCCAAAGCCTGATAACTTACATACTGCAGGGAAACCGATGTTTGGGTGATCTCCGGAGCCCAGGGCGGGGGGTTGAGCTGAAATATCCATCGATAAGCCGTATACAAGATTATCGTGTTAAATAAACGAAATGGAAGTTCGACTGCGTAGCGATGCCATATTTTTTTTCCGGTTTTTCTGAATTTTTCGGCACTCCATCCATGCCATACGATCCATAATGCGAACAGGAAATACGTAACAACGGATTCCCAACCGCCTTTTATCCACATGACCTGAGCGGCCAGGCCGAAAATGGCGGAGACCAAACCGTATCGCCACCCCCATTCAAGAGATACGACCAGCGGGAGTACCAACCCTGCGATGAATTTAAATTCATAGGGTGGAAGTAAAAAAACAAAAGGATGAAGACTCAACCAAAACCCGATCACACCGAAAATAATAGAGAGGAAAAATTTTAATGATATCTCTTTAGTGATATTCGTGTCCTGAACGAGGGTATGGTTACGATCATCTGAATTCATTGCGGTCTTAATCCGTTATCGATATTATTTGCCTGATTTCTATATCAGGTGTCAGGGGCACCTGAAGGGACCCCAGGTTCTTTTTTCAGTTCGCTAAATTTGATGGTTTCGTAAAGAAAATTAGAAACAGAAACTTTTCACATGGGTGTTTGTGTTCAGTGATTGGCGACCTGACACGCTGGCACATCAGTCTATATTTCAAAAAGACATAAAATGTTAAACATCAAACCCCGTAAAGATTCGAATTTTTTCGAATTCATCAAAAATTAAATACAGTGCCAGTCCTTTCCATCTCTATGCAAGTCTATGCAAAAATTGGGCCTAGTGCTCCAATTTAATGTTTAATGAAATTATATTAATAGGATATATAACCTAAAAACCCGCTTCCCGATAATTTTTGACAAAAAACACCTATGAGATGACAAAAATTGTCATCTCATATGGGATTGCCTGTATGCGGGTCATCCCCTTTTTATTGGACCCAATTGATACGAAACTGTTGATTTTAAGGTGTCAATTGGATATAAAAAAGCCTCCACCGAAATGGAAGAAGACTATTTAATGGGATTCAGTGGAGGCTTTGAGTAAGGAAAACTGGTGACAGCACTCCTTCAACTCAAGAAAACCAATATCAGTAAACCCCTAGTGGGTCAATCAAAAACCTGTGTGGCATCATACCCAAATTGAGCAAAAATTTTCGTGGGGTGTTATGGGTTAACCGCTCTTTTATGCAATGTGAGGGCAAATATGATATCAAAGAATTTTTTTTTAAAACTTTTGTTCTGGGTTACCATCATCCAACCGCTGGTTTTTCCCGCTTTTTCTACAGCCCAGGAGCCTGTTGAAATTTTTACCCTCCAACAGACCATCGATAGTGCAATCAAGGTCAATCTCGGGCTAAAATCATCCAAAGAAGAAACAGCGGCTGCCGAGGCTGTAAAAAAAGCGCAACGGACCCAGTTTTTCCCCACATTCAGCGTATCCTATGAATACGATCGGATGGACGCAAGTGCGAGTGTCGGCGGCATTGAACTGGTTCCGGAAGAGGAATACGCTTTTGTGACTTCATTCAGTCAACCGATATTTACCGGTTTTTCTTTGCTAAGGCAGTACGATATCGCTGAGCTGGGCCTTGATACCGCGAAAGTTAAGGAACAGCTTAAACGCCAGGATATTATTCTGGACGCGAAAAATGCATACTTTCAGCTGTTGCAGGCTCAAAAGCTCTATAACATCGCCAAACAGACCGTCGTACAGATCAGTTCTCAAAAAGAAGTGGCCGACAATTTTTATCAGGTCGGTATGAGCCCGTTAAATGATCTTCTTCAGGCACAGGTTGAACTGGCCAATGCCAAACAGGAGCTCATTGTCGCAAAAAATAACATGGACAATGCCGAGTCGAATTTTAATACGCTGCTTCGCAGACCGATTGATACCCCTGTACATATCAAAGACGTTCTCGACTATGCTCCTTTTGAAGAAACACTAGATTATTGTTTTTCCGAAGCTGAAGAAAAACGGCTGGAAATAAAAATTGCCGATTTGGAAATTGAAATCGCAGGAAAGACATTACAACTGGCAAAAAAAGACTATTACCCATCCATTGATCTAAAAGGGAGTTATTTCCGGTACGGAACAGAATGGGATGTAAATGGGGGCTCGGGTATATATGATCCAAACGGTTGGAGTATATCAGCGGTCGCAAAGTGGAATTTCTGGGAATGGGGTCGAACATCGTATGGTGAAAAAGAAAAGCGCTCGCGGCTTTCTCAGGCAGAGCTTCGAAAGAAGGAGATTGTAGATAATATCCGATTGGAGGTAAAGAATGCATACTTGAGAACCCAGCAAGCGGAAAGGGCGATTATAACGGTTGAAAAAGCCATTGAACAGGCCAAAGAAAACTACCGGATCAACCAGGAACGATATAAAGAACAAGTGGCCACACAAACCGATGTCCTTATTGCTCAGACACTTCTTACAAGAACGATGACGAATTATTACAATGCATTGTACGCATTTAAAATTTCGAAGGCGACGCTCTATCGAGCCATGGGTCAGGAAGTTTTTGGATGATGGCGGTTCAGAATAAAAGCTCAATAATTCGGATGTTCCATGTTCACAAGAATTACGGTGCCAATAAAGCGCTCATCGATGTCACCCTTGACATTTCAAAGAACGAATTCCTCTTTATCAGCGGCCCGAGCGGGGCCGGCAAAACGACCCTTCTAAAGCTTTTGTATCTCGGAGAAACAGTATCTGAAGGCCAGGTATTGATTGAGGGGATCAATTTGTCTAGGATTTCTCACAAACGAATGCCGTTTCTCAGAAGGAAATTCGGCATAATATTCCAGGATTACAAGTTGATTGCAACAAAGACCGTGTTTGAAAATGTGGCCCTTGTCCTTGAAGCCATGGGTAAAAAACGGCGCTTTATTGAAAAAAAGGTAAAAAGTGTTCTGAGAACCGTCGGCATGGAGAATAACCTCCATTCTTTCCCTCCGAGCCTGTCGGGTGGCGAACAACAAAGAGTGGCGGTGGCCAGGGCTGTGGTTGCAGATCCAACGATCATCCTTGCAGATGAACCCACCGGCAATCTGGACGAAGATTCTTCGGATATCATTTTTGAGCTTCTCAAAAGATTCCATATCCGTGGTGCTACCATCGTTATTGCTACCCACGATAAGGAGCTTATCCGAAAAACAGGCGGGCGGGCCATCCATCTAAAGCAAGGTCGCTTGCAAACAACATCAACCGTAACAGTTTAGCGCTTTTAAACGTCTTCTAATGATTATTTATTCTAAACGGGCCATAAAGGATATTCTCGATCACAGATTTCTCAGTGTTACCACCATCCTTACCATCGCCGTTTCCGTCCTCATTGCCGGCGCCTTTGCCCTTTTTCTTATGAATGCAAATAATATCATGAACTCCTGGAAAAAGGGTATCCGGGTTATGGCCTATCTTAAACCGGATATCCCTGAGGTAAAGATTGAGGCGTTAAAACGTAGAATTCAGGGTATGAACGGTGTCCTGGATGTTCAGTTTATCTCAAAAAATGAAGCGCTTCAACGGCTAAAAAGTCAGATGAAACGGCAACCTTCACTGCTGGAAAACCTGAAAGAAAACCCCCTCCCGGATGCATTTGAGATCCGGCTTGCAGAATCTTTTCAAAACCGGGACGGCGTTAAAATGCTGGCTGAGCGGCTGAATTCCCTTGTCCAGGTGGAGGACGTCGAGTACGGTCAGATATGGCTCGGACGCTTTATGAGTATTATCAATCTATTCAGATTAACAGGATATGCAATGGGGGGCCTCTTCTTTTTAGCGGCTGTTTTTATTGTCGCCAATACCATTCGTCTGGTCCTCTATTCAAGGCGCGAAGAGGTTGAGATCATGCGGCTGGTCGGCGCCACCGACGGATTCATCAAAGCCCCTTTCTACATAGAAGGTCTTATCCAGGGGGCACTGGGCGGAATGATCGGCCTGACGGCGTTATTTGTTATTTTTATACTCGTATCATTAAATGTAGAGCAGGGGTTAACTGCAGGCCTGTTTTCCATTAGATTTCTTTCACCAGGAGCTTTCTGTGGAATATTGGTCTGCAGCATGTGTGTGGGGTGGCTGGGGTGTTATCTTTCTTTGAAACAATTCTTAAGGTAATCCTATTTACTGCAGCCGGGATCATACTGGCGCTGCAATTGTCCGACGTTTATGGCGCGCAATCCGATGGAATTGGAATTGTTGTCGTAAACAAGCTTAATTTTCGGCGCGAGCCGGGGATAGAGACACCGCCGTTAACATCCATTAAAAAAGGAACAAAAGTCAAAATTATAGAACATCACGATGGATGGCTTAAAATCGTGTATAAAGATCAGGTGGGTTATATTCGAAATTTAAAGAACTATGTGCGAATCCTATCTCCGGGCAACAGCGGGGAAGAGAGAATCAAGAAAAATTACACGGGCGATTTTGAAAGTTACGAGAATGAAGCGGAGCGTATCCATCGGAAGATAGAAAGAGAAAAGGCTGAAGTGCTTGTGGCCACCCGAAAGGAAGCCTCTATTGTCAACAGTTTAAACGATGTCGATCTGGCCATCGATAAAGCCAGAAAAAATGTCTCGTCCCTTAAGGATGAACTTTCCGCACTTGAAGAAGAAATCGCCAAGACTCAAATTACATTAAAAGACCTTAAAAAAAGAATTGAAGCCAGTGAAGACTATGCATCCGAACGATTGGTGGCGCTGTATAAGCTGAACTGGCTGGGAAGAATATATGTTTTGGCCTCGGCGAAATCCATGTATGATCTTTTTCAACGGAAAAAGGCCATGGAACAGATTCTGGCGTATGACGAAAATATCTGGCATGGCCTTCTGGACAGCAAGACCAGACTGCAAAAACTGCTAAATCGGCTGGAAACTCAAAAAACGGAGAAGCTCTCCGTTCAAACAGCTTTGAGAAAACAGATTTCCATGCGGTCTCATGAAAGATCGAAACGTTCAAAACTCCTTGATGATATACGCAAAAAAAGGTCTCTAAAACTGGCGGCGCTTGAATCCTTAAAAAAAGCGGCGGCCGATCTGGATCAGGCCATAAAATCTTTGAATTCAAAATCTGGCCCGACCGGCGTCAGAAGAGATATTTCATCAAAAAGCTTTTTCTCCTTAAAAGGATTGCTAAATATGCCGGTAAAAGGTAAAATAGTATCGTTTTTCGGTCCGCATAAAAACAAAGAGTTCAAAACGGTCAATTTCCAAAGCGGGATTGAGATAAAAGCGGATGTCGGTGAACCCATCCGAGCCGTTTATGATGGTCAGATTTTGTATGCCAGCTGGTTTAAGGGATACGGAAATATGATTATCATCGACCATAAGAATAATTACTACACCGTCTATGCCCATGCCCAAGACCTTTTTGCATCAAAAGGAGATACGGTGGAAAAGGGAGAAGTGGTTGCAACGGTTGGAGACTCGGGATCGATGATCGGTCCGAGTCTACATTTTGAAGTTCGCCATCACGGAAAACCCTTAGACCCGATGGAATGGATTAAAAAAAGTTAGCCTGGAGTTTTCAATCGGCTGAACGAACAGCGTTATGAGCCCCTCAGGTTAAAAGGAGAAACCACATGACTGTCAAAAAAAAGCAATCTGTTAAACTGTGCCTGGTGGTGTTCATCGCTGTGGTCTTTTGGATCGTGGGATCCGGCTTTTACCGGAATCTTTCTGCCAAAGGAGCCGAGACATATAAAGGTCTAAAATTATTTTCCGATGTGATCGAACTGGTTGAAAAAAACTATGTGGATCCGGTGGATTCAAAAACATTGATCGACAAGGCGATACAGGGAATGGTCCACAGCCTCGATCCGCATTCCGCTTTACTGACCCCTGACGACTTTAAAGAGCTGAAAGTCGAAACCCAGGGCGAGTTTACGGGGATCGGCGTAAGTATCACCATGCGAAAGGGCTTTGTCACCGTGATTTCGCCCATTGTGGGCACACCGGCCTATAAATCTGGAATCACGGCCGGCGATAGAATCGTTAAGGTCGACGACAAACCGACAACGGACTTGCGGCAGGCGGTTAAAATGATACGGGGACCCAAAGGGACTAAAGTGGTGGTTACCATCGTTCGAAAAGGGAGCAAGGAACCGATGGATTTCGATTTGATTCGAGATGTCATCCCCGTTGAAAGTGTTAAATCGGTACTTTTAAAACCCGGATATGGATATATATGGGTCACCAATTTCAGGGATAATACCACCGATGATCTTGTTGCGGCGTTAAAAATATACGAATCAGCAAAAGTCCCGTTAAAAGGCCTGGTCCTCGATCTTCGTGACGATCCGGGCGGGCTCCTCAACCAGGCAATCAAGGTTTCAGACCTTTTCCTCGAAAAAGGGAAAATACTTTCCATCAAAGGGCGTCAGAAAAAAGATGACCAGGAATTCGAAGCAACGCCCAACCAAGTAAAACGGAATTATCCGATTGTTGCTTTGATTAACGGCGGAAGTGCCAGTGCATCGGAAATTGTCGCCGGTGCACTCCAGGATCAAAAACGCGCCCTGATATTGGGAACAACCTCCTTTGGGAAAGGTTCGGTCCAGTCGGTGGAAACCCTGAGGGACGGCTACGGCCTTAAATTGACCATTGCCAGGTATTACACACCCAGCGGGCGCTCGATTCAGGCAAAAGGTATTCAACCGGATATCATTGTAAAAAGAAGGTTTATGGATAAAGAAGAAATGGATTACATGGATGAGGGACTCATAAAGGAAAAAGATCTTCAAAATCATCTCGAAGCCGTACCCGAAAAAAGCAAAGAGGAACAACCAGAAGCCGATGAGAAAAAAGAATCGCGTCAGAAACGGGAAATCGAAAAAACCAAATTTATGTATGGAGAGCTTACCCCCGAACAACTCCAGACAGATAACCAGGTGATGCGTGCCCTCGATATTCTTTTAAGCTATGAAATTTTTAAGGATGTCAATAAATAAAGCATGGCTAAGAAGAAAATACGAGGGCCAAAGAAACCGAGAAAAAAAAGGGGAAAGCGCAGCATCCGAAAAACGTATCTGATCAAGGCGTTTTCCGGGCTTGGCGTTCTGATACTTCTGGTTGTGGTTGCCGGCGTTTTGGTGCATCATTTGATATCGCGCAAATATCCCATCGCGCCGGTGACAAAACCCCAGGTGACAAAAACGCCCAGGTTTGAAGTCTACCCAAAACACGAGATACTGCCTCGCAAACCTGTGCCGAGACCCATAATTCCCATACCCAAAAAATTGCCCAAGATCGCCATTATTGTCGATGACATCGGCTATGATAAACATATGGCGGAGAAATTCCTCGGGCTTGACACGGTGTTAACCTTTTCCATACTTCCTCACAGCCCGTATCAGAAGAGCATTGCCAGGACCGCCCGTTCCAAGGGGTTCGATGTGATGCTGCATCTGCCGATGGAACCCCACGAATATCCCTTGATCAACCCCGGGCCCGGCGCTCTTTTAACTTCAATGTCGCCGGATCAACTCATCAGCCAGCTCGAAAAGGATTTGGACGCCGTTCCTTTTATTCAGGGCGTAAACAATCACATGGGGTCAAAAATGACCACGGTCTCAAGCCAGCTGCATCAAATTTTTTCAGTGTTAAAAAAAAGAGACCTCTTTTTTATCGACAGTCGCACCACCGCCGATACACTGTGCAAACCCTCGGCGCATTTGTTTCAGATACCGTTTGCGGAAAAAGATGTGTTTATCGATCATATTCAGACCCCTGATTTTATCCGCAGAAAGTTATACCTTCTAGTACAGATAGCCCACAGCCACGGCATGGCCGTGGGCATCGCACACCCCCATACCGTGACCTATGAGGTGCTTCGTGACGTACTCCCTGAGTTGAAAAAAAAGGCGATTTTGGTCAAAGCTTCTGAAATCGTAAAAACAGACGGTTAGTGTCCATCCATGTAAAATTGACACCTATTTTTGTTTGACAGGATATCCTGCCCATTGTATTTTTTGATTATCCCTTGGGGATGCTTCGTGCGGGATTTAGACTGCAACAGCCCTCGCATTTTCCGCAAGCTTGCGGGAGCGCAGCGGAAATCCCGCCTTGCGGAGCTGCAGGGGGCTTCGATTCTTGACCGGCAAAACAGATTTTTCGGTCACGCACGAACCAATAACGGGTTTCGCCATGAAGCAAAATATCCATCCGTTTTTGATGATTCTTCTCATGTTCTGTCTGGCATGTGTCATCTCGGTTGAAACTGCGAATGCCGATATTATTCGGGAACCGGTATATGCCGGAAGTTTTTATCCTGCCACAGGTTCTGGGTTGAAAGCCGCCATTGAACAGCTTGTGAGCCAGGTTAAACCGGTCCGTGTGGATCGACCCCCCCATACATCGCTCAAGGCGATTATTATTCCCCATGCCGGTTATATTTACGCCGGATTGACAGCTGCGCATATTTCACGGGTGTTGAAAGAAAGTAGATTCAGCCGAGCCATCGTCATGGGCCCGGATCATCGCATCGGCTTTCAGGGCTGTGCCATCAGCGATGTGAGCGCCTATGAAACCCCCCTCGGATCGGTCCGGATCCATGGCGATGCCGTCCGGTTGCGTCGGGATAAAAACTTGTTTCGATCAGTTCCCCTTTCCGACCGGCTCGAGCACTCCGTAGAAGTGGTCCTTCCATATCTTCAATATTTTCTCATGGAATTCGAGCTCATACCGATTGTGACCGGGCAGGGCCGGAATCTTGACAAACGGGTGTCCGTTGCCCTGGATCCTTTGCTCGATCAAAACACCCTTCTGGTGGCCAGTTCCGATTTGTCTCACTATCTGCCGTATAAAGATGCGGTTGTCAGAGATCGGGAAACCATCGAGATCATATTAAATCTGGACGCCGATAAACTGATACATCGTGAGAATGCAGCCTGCGGTAAAATACCGATTCTAATTTTAATAAACATGGCCCGCCGATACGGCTGGAAAACGGTTCTTCTCCATTATTCCAACAGCGGTGACACCGCCGGGGATCGTTCAAGGGTTGTCGGCTATGGGGCCATAGCCTTTTACGGAGGTTCAGCTATGCAACACAAGATCGATTCCCCTCAATCTTTAGATAAGCACCAGGGGCAAGCACTGGTGCGGCTGGCCAGGCAGACCATCGCAGAAAAGCTTGGGAAACCTTCCATCAAAGCAGATCCTGAAGATCTGGAGGACACCGTTTTTCAAGCCAACAGGGGCACCTTTGTAACACTGACCATTGACAAACAGCTGCGTGGTTGTATCGGAAATCTGGACCCCAGTGAATCGATCTTGGCCGGGATCAAACGCAATGCCATTAATGCCGCTTTCCATGATCCCCGTTTCCCCCCTTTAAAACCCGCTGAACTCGACCGGGTGGACATCGAGGTCAGCATCCTTACCGAACCGTATCCCCTGGAATACCGGGACAGCAAAGATTTGCTTGCCAAGCTGCGGGTTCATGTGGATGGCGTTATACTTCGGAAGGGAACGGCCAGTGCCACTTTTTTGCCACAGGTCTGGGCGCAATTGCCCCGACCTGAAGAGTTTCTTTCCCATCTTTGCACAAAAGCCGGTCTGTCCGCCGATACCTGGAGAAAAAGCCATCCTGAAATTTTGATCTATCAGGTTCAATATTTTGAAGCGGCGAAATGAACGTTCCATAACACGGGTGGTCATCGCCACGGGTATTTCTTCCGTGGTAACCCAGCTATTGATCATTCGTGAATTCTTGGCCCAATTTCAAGGGAACGAGTTCGTCATTGCCCTGATTCTCTTCAATTGGCTGATCTTAGGTGGCATCGGCACCCTGTTGGCCCGCTGGATCACCCAGCGTTTCTGGGTGGCCACTGTTGACCGATTGGGCGGCCTCTCTCTGGTTTTGGCAGGACTCTCCGTCGTGCAGATTCTCGCCGTTCGCGGTCTTCGGGATGTCCTTTTTATTCACGGCAGTTCGGTGGGATTCTATCCCACTCTTGCCTATACTTTCTTGACCATTGCACCCTATTGCCTTGTGCTCGGTTTTGTCCTTCCTTACAGCCTTTTTGCCATCCGGACGGAGGATCCGGATTATCCCGGAACACGGATCTATATTATTGACAATCTGGGAGATGTGTCGGGGGGCGCCCTATTTTCCTTTGTCCTTGTTTTTCTGGTGACCCCGTTAAAGGCCGCATTTTTGGCAAATCTGCCGCTAATGGCGGCAACCTATCTCCTTTTTACCCCTTCCGCTCGACGTCGTCCTGCTGTTTTGGTTGCTACCGCTCTGACGTTTGGGGTACTGGTTGCCGGCCTTTTGCTGGAACCCTCATCCCTGGCGCCGTCTGAAGGCAAACTGGTGTATTACAGCGAGTCTCGTTACGGCCGGATCGAGGTACACCAAGACCAGGAGCAGGTTACGCTCTTTGTGAACGGCAACCCGCTGTATGGCAATCAGAATCTGAGCATGGCTGAAGAAGCCATCCATTATCCTCTGGCGCAATTGGCCCGCACACGGAATATCCTTTTGATTTCTGCAGAAGCCGGTATGTTGGCCGAACTCGAAAAGTACCGGCCGGAATCGGTGGATTATGTGGAACTCGATCCACGGGTGGCAGATGTTCAATTCAGGTTCGGCCTGATAAAAAGGATTCCCGGCCTGAAGGTTATCCATCAAGACGGCCGGGCCTATCTTTCGGATTCGAATAAGGCCTACGATGCGATCATCGTCAGTCTGGGCGAGCCGGACACGTTTCAAATCAACCGGTTTTTTACAGACAGATTTTTTGCACTGGCGAAACGTCATCTGACCCCGGAAGGTGTGTTGAGTTTTTCCATGAAGGGGTTTGACAATTATCTGGCTGAACCCCAGCGACAGAAACTCTCTTCACTTTATAACACCGTTGGCGACTATTTCGATCGTGTCCTTTTACTGCCTGGGCAGAAAATATTTTTTCTGTGCAGCGCTCGACCTTTTAATATGGATATCCCGCGCCTGTTGGATCAAAAAAAGATCCGGACGCGCTACATCAGAGGGTATTATTATGGCAACCTGACCCGTGAAAGAATTGATCGCCTGAACCAGCTCATGGATCCAAAGACGCCTAAAAATACGGACCATTTCCCCCAGTTGATGCGTCTGATATTTCAGCAGTGGTTTGCCAAGTTTTCGGCTTCACCCACAGGGTTCATGGCCGTCTTGAGCGTATTGTGTCTGATCTACCTGATTCGCATCAGTGCCGAAGAGTTCGTCCTCTTTTCCACAGGCTGGACGGTTATGGGCAGTGAGATTCTTGTAATATTTGCCTTCCAAATTTTTTTCGGTTATATTTATTTGCAGATCGGCCTGATCGTCACCGTTTTCCTGGCCGGTCTTTTGCCGGGGGCCTGGTTCGGCGAGAGAATGCGCTGGAGGAGCAAAACGACCCTGGCCTTTGCCGATGGACTGATCATTGTCCTCATGGGCACACTCATCGTTGTTTTGAAACAGATCGGCGATGATTTGCCGGTGACTTTTTTTCTTGGTTTCGGTTTTGTGATTTCCCTGATCTGCGGGTTTCAATTCCCGGTGGCCCTCTGGTTGCGGGGCGGCGACGCCCCGGCGGCGACGCGGACCTTCTCCGCCGATTTGATCGGGGCCGCCTGTGGAACCCTGGTCACGAATGTCGTATTGATCCCCTATTGTGGGATCGTCTGGGCTGCAGCCGGATTGATCGGGTTGAAACTTTGCAGTTTAATCGTTATTTTTGCGAGTTATGAAGAAAGTTAGCCGACGTCATTTTCTGTATTGCAGTGCCGGACTTTTGGGTAGCGTCCTGCACGCCGATGCCTTTTGGCCTTTTTCAGTAAAAACAGGTGTGGCAGCCGGCCCGGCCGATATTCGGGGTCATGTATATAAAGGAGATGCCCCCCAAGAATTGTGGAAGTGGTCCCATGAAGGATTTCTTTATACGAAACTGGACGACAAACTGGTCATGTGCGGTATCTGTCCCAACAGATGTCTTCTATCGCCGGGTGATCGCAGCGTCTGTCGTTCCAAGGTCAATATGGACGGCGTCCTTTACAGTTTGACCTACGGCAATCCTTGCAGCGTGAATGTGGATCCCATTGAAAAAAAACCGCTGTTTCATTTCAAACCCCGATCAAAAGCCTTTTCCATCGCCACCACCGGCTGCAATTTCCGCTGTTTGAATTGCCAGAACTGGGAAATCTCCCAAGCCAAACCCCATGAAGTTCGGCATCACGAACTTTTCCCGGCCGATGTGATTCAAGGGGCACAGCGTACCGGATGCGCCTCCATTGCCTATACATATTCCGAAGCCGTCACTTTTTTTGAATATATGATCGATACCGCGCGTCTGGCCAGGGACGAGGGGATCGCCAATTTATGGATTTCCAACGGTTATATCAATCCAAAACCGCTGGTGGAACTGTGCAGTGTTCTGGACGCCGCCAATATCAACCTCAAGGCATTCAGCGACGCCGTCTACCGGAAATTGAACGGCGGCCGTCTGAATCCGGTATTAAATACTTTCAAAACATTGCACGAACAAAAGATTCATTTTGAGATGACGAATCTGGTGGTGCCCGGATATACCGATGATGCCGAGATGGTCAAACAGATGTGCCAATGGATTCTTACGACCCTCGGGCCTGATTATCCGCTGCACTTTTTAAGGTTCTTTCCCCGATACAAACTCGACCGCCTGCCGGCCACGCCGCTTTCAACCCTCGTTCGGTTTCGCAAGCTGGCCATGGCCGAAGGAATCCATTATGTCTATGTGGGCAACGCAAACTATCCCGAGGGAAACAACACGTATTGCCACAATTGCAAGAAACTGCTCATTGAACGGATCGGATATTTCATTGGAACTTATGACCTGAACGAAAATCGATGCAAATATTGCAGGACCGTTATTCCCGGGCGATGGACATAATCCGAATTCCTCAAGACCCTGATTCGCCCGTTTATTGGGTTATCCGGAGTTGGCGGTCGCCCAACAGCTTCACCCGTGATGCCTTGTAACTGAACGAATCAAACTCCACGAGGCATCTGGGTGGGTCACCAGAGGATTAAAAATTTCTTGCCGTTCCTCAATTCCCCCCGAATCTTCTCCATATGTCGGAGTGCTGCAATCTCTCTTTCTAAATCTGCAGGCTTTATTCCAAGTTTATCGGTTATGGTCGCCGGTTCAGCCCCACCGGTCTCTTTTAATATCATCAATATTTTCTTCTGAGTTTCATTGAGTTGGTGGGCGCCTCCCTTGGATTTTGCGAAAGACTGGGCACTGTGAACAGCCCATGGATCGCACGTTCTGGCCGGTGACAGCGCATCCATATAACAGTCCTCACATAGATGCCGGCCAAAGTGCTCGCGTTCTTCCCCGGACTTCATTGTCTCTGAACATCGGTCACAGATCATCGCTTTTACTCCGGAATTTAGTTCGACTCCTCTCTGAAAATGTTTGGCTTTTGGGGTTGAAATCGGCTTTTCTGTTCTGCTTTTTAGATAGAATCATAGAGAAAAAACCGTGTTGTGTCAATTTTAACGAATCTCTATGGGTTCCAACTGCAAAGCTTTACAACCATCGAGTGTTATGCAATAATCCCGTCCCGAATGATCGATACAGAACTTAACAGCAAAGATCTTTCCTTTAACTGGAGGAACCTTTATGGATGGTTTTTACGGAAGGTTTTTGAAAATCAATCTAACGGACAATCAATTCGATGTGGTGACCTTAACCGAAGAGATTCTTTTGAAATATCTTGGCGGGAAGGGCCTGGCTTCATATCTCCTTTATTCCATAAATCCTCCGGGTGTCGATCCTCTGTCACCGGATAATTGCCTGATTTTTGCAACCGGGCCCATCACCAACAGCCGGATATGGGGTTCAAGTCGGTATGGCGTCTTTACCAAATCCCCCCAGACCGGTTTTTTTTCTGAATCTTATGCCGGCGGAAAAGTACCGGAAGCCGTCGATTCAACAGGGTTTGACGCCATTGTAATTGCCGGAAAAAGTCAGCGCCCGACGGTTGTTGTCATACAACCTGATGGTGTCAAATTCAATGATGCTTCAGATATTTGGGGGATGGATACGTATCAAACCGAAGATACCGTGAATCAAAAATATGGCGGTGTCGGCGGCGGGACAACAAAATCCGGTGCCGTTGTCATCGGTCCGGCAGGAGAGAACCTTGTTCGATTTGCCGTTATCGAGAACGATTACTGGCGATCGGCCGGAAGGACCGGGGTCGGTACCGTCATGGGATCAAAGAATCTCAAGGCCATCGTATTCAAGGGAGATCAAAAGCGTTCCCTTTTCCATAAGGAACATGTGCGGCAGTTTTCAAAAGCGGTTGCCAAAGAATCGAAAAACAACCCTATTGTTCAGGCTTACAGGACCATGGGGACACCCATGATGGTGAAGACCATCAATCAAGCCGGGGCGTTCCCCACAAAATATTGGTCTGAAAGCTTTTTTGATCGATGGGAAAATATCGGTTCAGAAGCCTTGCACAACCAGTGCCGTGTTCAACCGCGTGCCTGCTCGAAATGCTTTATCGCATGTGGTCGTATGACCACGGTGTTAAGCGGGCGCCATGCCGGTCTCAAGATCGAAGGGCCCGAATACGAGACGATATTTGCTTTTGGCGGTCTTTGCATGATCGACCGCATCGAAGAAATCGCTTATTTGAACGATATTTGTGACCGTCTCGGTATGGATACAATATCTGCGGGGAATCTGTGTGGATTTGCCATTGAGGCTGCCAAACAAAAGAAAATAGATCTTCGTATCGATTATGGAGATGTGGATGGCATCGCCGCTCTGCTTGAACAAATTGCAGCAAGGCAGGGCATCGGAGACATCCTGGCCCGAGGGATTGGATATGCAGCAAAAGCCTGGAACCTTGAAGACATCGCGGTTCACGTTAAGGGCCTTGAGCCGCCGGGTTATGATCCCAGAGTCCTCAAAGGCAGCGGGCTTGCTTTCGCCGTTGCAGATCGCGGCGCATGTCATTTAAGGGCGACGTTTCATAATCCTGAGTTGAAAGGGATGATCGATCCTGAAATCATCCAGGGAAAAGCCGAGCTTCTGGTGGATTTTGAAGATCGCCTGTTGCTGATGGACACCTTTATTCTATGCCGATTTTACAGAGATATGTATCCCTGGGAACGGTTGGGACAGATCATCCAAATGACCACCGGCTTGAAGCAGAACAAAGCCCAATTGCAGAAAAAAGCTTCTGAAATATCTACGCTGATTCGTTGCTTTAATATACGGGAAGGGCTTAAACCCGAAGATGATTCCCTTCCAAAACGGTTTCACGAAGACATCCTCAAAACAGGGCACGTCATTACCGAAACGGAGCTTGAGGTGATGCTGAAGGAATACTACCATCATAGAGATTGGGATGAAAGGGGACGTCCTGAAAAGAGACCGGACATTCCTGATTCTGAACCGATATCGCAAAATCTTCTATGATGGATTTCTCTTTTATATGTTGCAAAAGCATCTCCAATGCTTAATGTTAAAATCAGCATAATTTTTTAAAGGAATATTGATGGTTTCGTAAAAAGTCAGTTTTTCTCGCTTTGTGACCATTTGGAGGCGTTTCAAACGGCACTGCTAAATTTCAAGAACCCGTCGAAAGCTCCTCAAACAGCTTGAAATTTTTTACGCATCACCGCTCGAAACGCTACATCCTAAAATGGTCGGATATTGCTCGAAAAAAAACTTTTTACGAGTTCGTCAATATTGAAGAATTCGTAAAAATAACATCTCATTCTGTTGATCGTTTATAAAAATTTGGAGGACAATCCATGGCTTTTGAAACCAAAGAACAAGTTTTAGAAAAGGTCCTTTCCCAGGACAAAACCCTGTGCCCTCACTGCGGCGTTGAAATGAATATATGGGAGGTCCCGCCGTT
>JAQYVT010000151.1 GCA_030145345.1 Desulfobacterales bacterium | reverse complement strand
CCTTGTCGAGCGGGAAGGCTTCAGCGAAACCCTGCTCGCTGTTTTTCATCTCGCCGAAGAATTGAACAGCCGGGACGATTTGAAAAAACTCCCCGATTCCGACCTCAAGCACCTGGCCGGAGACATCGGCCGGGCATACGGTATGCTGGTGGGCCAATGGCTCAAATACCTGCAACACCTCAAGACCCAGTATCCGTATCTCTATTCCCTGGCGGTGCGAACCAACCCCTTTGATCCCGATGCGACCCCGATTGTCCATTAGCCGGACAAGAACACCCGCTGCTTAAATTGATATTCATCTGCGCTGAAAGCGCTTTCCTAAACTTTTAGGCATTTTAGGCATTTTAGATCAATTTAGGCATTCGATTTTTCGGCCCCGTCGGCTATCTTGAAGCCTTGATGGCCAGGGCCGCCACCACACCCCAGACCAGATTGAAAAAGGTGACCAGAACCGGCGTGTAAAGGCCGAGTTCCAATCCAAAATAGCCTTTTTTGGCCTGGAGGGGAAATATCACAAGCAGCTGCAACAGGGTTGGAAACAGGCTGATCAGCGCACCTTTTGTAATAAGTCTCGTATTCATAAAGGGCAGAACGAACAGAAACCCCCAAATCCCGCCCCACACGATCCGCGGGTAGAGCCAGCCGGTGGTCAGCGCCGGCGCCATGGCCACCCCGAGTTGCTTGTTGATTCCGTATTCACCGAACGCCCAGACCGTTAAGCTGTTTGCCAGAGCCCCCAGGCATCCGGCGGCAAAACAAATGAGCAGTTTTTTCATATCGTCCTCCTGACTTCGCGTGCACCCAGCGAACCTGATCATGGATGAGATTCCGTTCAATGTCCGAGATCATTATATGAATTAACGTAATATTTTTCAAACCCTTATTGTTTTTTTTCTCTCACAGAGCCCGCAGAGAACCCAGAGGTATTAATTTTTAGACAGGATTACAGGATAAACAAGATATTTTGCCTTTCCGGAAGAAAGGCAAAAAGAATCATCCCTCTTCGAGGGAAATGTTTCACTCATTGCCACAACACAACAGTAATGCCAGAAAACAATCATCCATTGTCGATTCTCCTGCCCTTTTTTCCGCTCAAGCGGAATTGCCTTTTCTCGGCTTCATCCCGCCGGGGCGTAGGCCCTATGGGCCGGAGGCCTGAAGCCGTGAAAATAATCATGTCAATCCTGTCAAAAAACTTTTTGCCTTTATTTCTTTTTTCCCGCCCGGGTTGCACAGAAAAATGTGCACGCTGCACAGAAAAATGTGCACGCGCGCCCCCTTATATTTTCAGATCTTAACGATATCAACACGTTAATATTTGGTACGCTTGTTGCAAGTTAAGTTGGGTTCGATCTTTTAAGATCAGAGCGATCAACCGAACGGCCGTGGACCGTGATCCTTGACCCCTGGAATCCTTGGACCCTCTTCTCCAACTAAATTGGAGAAGAATCATAAATTTTAACATTTGGAGGGACAGGTGTTTGATATTGTAGACAATCTTGAACTAAAGGACGTTTTTATTTCCCATTCCCATGCAGACAAAGATGAATTTATTAAACCACTGGTTGCTGCATTGAATGGCGTTAATATTACTTGCTGGTATGATGAACTTGAAATTGTACCCGGGGACAGTCTTGCCCAAAAAATCAATTATGGTTTAACACACTCGAAATTGATCGTGTTCTGTCTTTCGGAAAACTTTTTAAACGGCGGGTGGTCCATAAAAGAGCTCACGGCTGCGATTGGGTTGACCATGATTTCGGGCGATAAATATCGAATGGTCCCACTGATGCTGGATAACCCACAAACCATTCAGGAAAAATATCCTATACCATTCGGTGATATGACCTATATTAGATGGGATAAAAATATTGACAACACGGTTAAAGCAATAAAAAAATCATTGAGTGAGATTGACAAAACAGGAAAATCATACTGGCTGGAAGAAGCGCGAAGTGCCTATAGAAAAGAGGATTTTACAACGGCGGCAATATATTCAAAAAGATCCTCTGAATTCGACAATAAATCTTTTTCGGCCTTCCTTATTCAGATTGCATCTCTCTTCCACCTTAAGCGGATGGATGATATTTGGAATCTTATTTATCTTAAACAAGACGATTTGCCCTATATGAAAGAAGATGATGCGTATCAGACGGATGCCGACATATTTAATTTTGTTCAAGACAAGATTAGCGATAAGGTCGTGGGGGATGAAATAAACAAAACAGGTTTTTCTTTTGCGATTATGGACTTTCTTACACGAGAATCCAAGAACCCCGAATCGTGGCGTTATGTGAAAAGGCTTTATGATAAGCCTTCATTTAAATTTCACCAGGACAATATTGTATTGTGTTCGGCGTATTTCGGCAAAGAGCAATCCATTGATTGGTTAAAAGAAGTTGCATTGAATTCAAAAGAAAGAAAAGTCAAAGAAGCGATTGCAAATATCATTTATCCAATGGCAGCAAATCTGAAAGGGTCTCGCAAAAGAATTGTTGAGATCGCAGATATACTATCTAAGGACTCAAAAGCGGAAGTGCGGGCATTATCTCTTATAACTCTCTATTTTTATGATAACAGTGGAAGCCGGAAAGCCCTTTCAGCATTAAAAGATCCCGCTTCGAAAGTCCGTTTCCAAGCCTTTAAGCTGCTCTCAGGCAAATATAATATTGAGATCGATGAAAACTGGCAGCCGAAGAGTCGGTTTTCACGAGAAAAGCGAGCCGCTGATCGTCTTTTAACAGCCGATGCAGTAAAAGAGTTACTCGATGAATCAGATGATTCTCTATTTCAGGATATTGTTGAATGTATCATAGAAAAAAAGATTCCCTGCCCGGAGCATATCGACATAAATCAAATTATTAACGATCGAGGACCCGGCAGCGAGGCTAGAGGCGCGAAGGTTAAGCTTTTTGCGTCTGAAGATTCAATTGAAAATCATAACCAGCTGATCGAATTGGCGTTCAGTGATTCTGACGCACGTATACGCTCTGCTGCCTATCGCGCGTTAAAAGATGGCAATAGAGCGATAAAAAACGATTTATTAAGGAATATGTTTGAAAACGAATCATCATCAAATGCTAGGGAGGAGATGTTTGATTTAATTCTTGAAAAAGGGGATTCTGATTTAGCAGATATCTATTATAAAATTCTTGAAAATAAGATTGAAGATTCCATCTTATTTCCCGAAACAGCCCTTGAAAGAATTTTAAATTCATCCAATAAAAAAATAATAGCGTCTGCCATCATTCTATGTATTTCCAAGGATAAAACAGCCAAGCTGGCGTCAAAAATTAGTTGGATATTAAACCAAGGCTTCACTAAAGAAACACTTCAAATTGTCTCGTGGTGTTTGGACAATCAAACAAACAAAGAAAATGCGATTTTAGCATCTGGAAAGTTATCGGATTTCCCGGTGGATCGAATCCGTGGCTTTGTGAACGACACTGAGACGGATATCCGTATCGCTGCACTCAGGGCTTTGGAATTTAGGAATCGTGATGGAAACTCACTGACGGTTTTAAATAAGCTTTTTAAAAAATCCCTTGAAGAAATTGCAAGAGGGGAGTTGCAAGCAGGTTGGACCACGCTAAAAATTTGCGATGCTTTCCTTGAGTTTGAAGGCCCGTCAAACACGATTCCTCTCCTAAAAAAATGCTATGATGCGCTGTACCAGACAAAAGAATCGTTTTTTCCACTTCGTGCGGCTTGGGAGAGATTAAAAATTCTTGGGGTGACGATACCCCACGATGTTTATCAAGATTCATCGCCAACAACGCCGTATCCTTGGCCGGATCGATCCGGGCCTTTTTATGGCATTGCACCGGAAGATTGATATTTTTCCATAATGACACCTAAACGGATCGGTTCCAGGTTCAGGGTTCAAAGTTCAAGGGTTAAAACCGATTGAAACTGCAAAAAATATTGATTAAAATCCGTAATACCGGCCATCATCTATTGGGTGGAACGGTTTTGAACCCACGATGTAGCCAGTATCACATTGATGCGAGCTGTCTGAGGTTTTTCCAACCCGGAACGTTGAACAGTGATCGGCGATGAGACGTCGGATGGTTGGTATCATCTGCGTGAAGCACAGACGGCTTGCAACAGTGATTTTACCTCTGAAAATAGCGAGTTAAGCGCTAAAAACATCTATTTTTGGAGCGATAATCCATCCATATTAATCAGATAGTGCGGCCCGATTCCATACGGCTACATTTCAGAACTAACGGAGGGTATTCTAATGGCCAAAAGACCAACCCATGAAAAGTTGAAATCAAAAGCCAACGTGTTTGGAACAAAATTTTTAGACCGAACTCGGAACGAACTGATTAGAATTCTTTCGTTAGCGATCGAGCAAAGCAGTGAAGGTATCGCCATAAGTGATCTGGAGGGTAACCTGGAATATTTAAACCACGCCTTTGCAAAGATACATGGATACTCTCCGGATGAACTTATCAGTAAAAATTTATCCATTTTCCATACAACCCAACAAATGCAGCTCGTAAAAGACGCCACTCGGCAGCTAAAAAAAACCGGTGAGTTTAAGGGTGAACTTTGGCATCTAAGACGTAATGGCCATGTCTTCCCCGGGTTGATGCACAATTCCCTCATTAAGGATGAAAAAAACAGGCCCATCGGTATGATGGGAACCCTACGAGATATTAGTGATACAAAACAAGCCCAAGAGGCACTAGAGAAATCTCACAAGGAACTTGAACGTCAGGTGAAAAAAAGAACCAAAGAGTTGGCCATCAGAACGCGACAGCTTGAAGAACTAAATACGGCGCTAAAAGTTTTGCTGTCCAAAAAAGACGAAGATAAAAAGAATCTAAAAGAAAATATTTTATCTAGCATGAACAAACTGATTTTCCCCTATTTGGAAAAATTGAAAAAAACCGATTTAGATGAAAAGGAAAAAATATACTTAGAAATAATAGAATCAAATTTGAAGGAAATTATTTCACCATTTGCCGACAAACTATCTTCAAAATATATAAATCTCACGCCGGCAGAAATTAAGGTGGCGGATTTTGTAAAACATGGGAAGCGAACCAAAGAAATAGCAGCGCTCCTGAATCTGTCTGCGAAGACAATCGAATCTCACAGAGAGAGTATCCGGAATAAAATCGGTATAAAGAACACAAAAATAAACCTGAGAACCTACCTTTTATCCCTTCATTAATACCTAATTTATATGGGTAATTTACCCGGATTAAACGGGTGTTGATCATTTTGAGCCTTTCTTATAATTTAGTAGTTTGCAGAAAATAAGTGCGGATATAAATTCACTGCTGTCCAATTAAAAAATAAAAAATACTTATAACTGACTTTATTTCTACAGAATATTATCAAAAATGCGCGTAATCGATTTGAATTTGATTTAAATGGCTGACAATCCTTATCCCAAAAGATTGCGGCTTTTGGTCCAGGTGATGCCCGCCATAATGTTTCAAAGGATATAAATTAATCGCATGGCAAAAAAGAAATTTATTTCTGTCGGATTGGAGATGGCAATAAACGATATTGACCATTGCGATTTTGATTCCGACCCATCTCTTTTGGATTGGGATATTATTTTTTTGAAGCCGGTAATTTACAAGTTTGTAAGCTTTGCGGGTTATTATCACGGAAAACCCAAGCTTTTAGATAGCAGTTCCCTATGGTTAAAAGAACGTTCGGAGCATTGGCGAAGAGAGATCAAAGATGCCGTTGAAGCAGGAAAGACGGTAATCGTTTTTCTCGCAAGTCTATTTGAGGTTTTTATTGATACCGGCCGGCGAACATACTCCGGCACTGGAAGAAATCGGAAAATTATAGAAATTTTTGAACGATACGACAATTATCGGTGTATCCCTGCAAATATTTCCCCCGTCGAAACAAAAGGCCGTGTTATGAAGCTCACCCCCCGTGGTACTGAATTACTATCTCGGTACTGGAAAGCGTTTGCAAAATATTCACACTATAAAGTCGCTCTTAGCGGTGAGAATGTCCAAGCCCTTATTACAACTGTAAAGGGAAATAAAACGGTTGGCGGCATATACAAAAACAAGAACTCGAATGGCGCACTGGTGCTGGTGCCGGATGTCGATTTCTATCACGATGATTTCCTGGAAGAAAAGGGGGACGATCTGGTTTGGACCCAAGCGGCGATAAACTTTTCCGATCAAATGTTGAAGGTGGTCGTATCCCTGGATAAGACATTGAAAGCCGAAGCCGAATCTACGCCGAAGAAAATTGGGCAAAGGCGTCAGGGAGTAAGAAGCAGGAATTAGGAAATAGGAAACAGGAAATAGAAATCAGAGGACAGGGGTCGGAGGGCGGAAGGTTAGAAGGTAGGAAGGTAAGAAGGTAAGAAAAACCAAGAACCAGGAACCAGGAATTAGGAAATAGGAAATAGAAATCAGAGGGCAGAAGGTTAGAAGGTAGGAAGGTAAGAAGGTAAGAATTCAGGAATATAATCCAAGAACCAAGAATTAGGAATTAGAAAACAGGAAATAGAAATCAGGGGTCAGGGGGCAGAAGGTCAGAAGGTAGGAA
>JAQYVT010000150.1 GCA_030145345.1 Desulfobacterales bacterium | reverse complement strand
ACCTGAATTTTGCACGAGTTGGAGGCTTTCATTTGCAAGGCACTGAACTATTGCGAGCCCTTAATAACTCAGCAGATGAAAGCCTCCGGCTCGCCCTTTGGGTGAAAATTGATGAGAAAAAAGATCATCATCCGATATGCCATTCGGGTAAAATGAACGATATTAGGATTTTTCTTAAACCCTCTTCAATCAAGTACCCTAAAGATTCTCATTAATTTTCATGCAAGATTCAGGTTATCATCGATCAACGGTTCAATCGCAGCCCACGTCGCATCTTTTCCCATGCGTGATTTGGCTGAGAACAGGATCAGGTCGTTTCGATCGACTCCCAGGATTTTTGTGATGGCAATATGCTGGTTCATCTGTTTTGACTTAGAGAGCTTATCAGCCTTTGTCAGTATGAGAATGCTGGGAATTGAGTAATAACGAAGCCATTCAATATATCCGAGCTCTTGGGTTCCGGGTATGCGACGAATGTCCATGATAAGCACGACGCCTTTTAACGTTTTTCTGGTTGACAGGTATGACTCAACCATGGGTCCCCATGTTCTTTTTATGGATTCCGGAACTCTGGCATATCCGAATCCAGGGAGGTCTACCAACGAGAACGCATTGTTTATGTTAAAAAAATTAATGAGTTGGGTGCGCCCGGGTGTGGAGCTGGTTTTTACCAGACGTTTACGGTTTACGAGGGTGTTGATCAGAGAGGATTTGCCCACATTGGATCGCCCCGTAAAAGCGATCTCCGGCAAGATCGCAGGGGGATAGTGGGATGGTTTAACAGCGCTTTTAACAAAATCAGCCGATTTTATGATCATGATGTTTTAGATAGTTCTCCAGTCGGTCCAATCCCTCGGTAATATTTTCCATTGAAGTGGCATATGAAAATCGAAGGTAGCCTTCGCCGTTTTTACCAAAATCGATGCCTGGCGTCACCCCGACATGGGCTTTTTCGAGAATATCAAAGGCGAGTTTATACGAATCGCCGGAGATGTGTTTTGCATTTGCAAACACATAAAAAGCCCCTGTCGGTTCCACGGTAATCCCGAGACCCATATCTTTTAGCCGACGGATCATGTATTGTCTTCGCTTATTGTAAATTTGCTTCATGCGTGAGATATCTTCTCCTGCTTCCTTAAGGGCGGTGATTCCTGCGACCTGAACCATTGCATTTGCGGAAATGAAGAAGTTTTGCTGAACCTTTTGGATGGATCGCATAAAACGTTTCGGAGCGATCATGTATCCAAGTCTTAAACCGGTCATGGCATATAGTTTTGAGAAACCGTTAAAGACAAATGCCCTTTTCGTAAATTCCAAAATAGAGTGTTCTTTACCCTCATAAACCAGACCATGGTAGATTTCATCCGAGATGATATACGGTGAATCCGGTTTTAACGACAGTTCGGCAATCGCCGCCATGCGCTCCTTGGAAAGCAGGTTTCCGGTGGGGTTGGACGGGGAGTTGATAAATATTCCTTTTGTTTTGGGAGTTATCTTTTTTTCAATGGCCTTGGGTCGGTATTGAAAGCCGTCTTCCTCATAAACAGGCACGAACACCGGATTGCCCTGGACGAACTTTATAAAATTGGGATAGCAGGCATAATGAGGATCAGAGACAATGACCTGGTCCCCTTTTTCCAGCAGAGCGGAGAACATAACAAACATCGCCGGAGACGTACCTGACGATATCACGATCTGGTCAGGATCCACCGATACACCATATGTCTTTGAATAATGTTCGCTGATGGCTTCTCTGAGTTCGATCATGCCCAGACTGTGGGTATAATGGGTATGGCCGTTGTCGAGTGCTTTGCAGGCGGCCTCCTTGATGCATCTGGGGGCGTCAAAATCGGGCTCGCCCACTTCCAGGTGGACCACATGAACACCTCGGCGTTCCATTTCATGGGCTTTCTCTAGAACGTCCATGACAATGAAAGAGGTCATTTCTTTGGTTCGATTTGATGTCATTTTTTTTACCTTAACGCTCATTGTGCCAAAGCACAATCAGGGAGTTTCCGGGGATCCGCATTCAGGGACCCGAAATTAAGTTTCTCTGTATATGTTATGCTTCATTGATTCGGGTAGTATAAAACTAAGATGAAATTCATTTTCTGACACGCGACACCGGATGCCTGGCGAATTTCAATTGAGCGATGACGCTCGTTTAGGGTTACACGACTTTATTCAACGGGTATTCTATAATGCCTTCAGCGCCATGCTTCAAAAGCTTTGGAATAAGGTCTCTTACAATACTGGACCCCACCACCGTTTCCACAGAAAACCAATCCGAGTCGTAAAGGGGGGCAACTGTAGGCGCATTCAGGCTTGGAAGCAGAGAAACAATCTTTTTAAGGTATTTATCCGGAGTATTCATTTTAAGGCCGACCACTTTCTCCGCTGCAAGAGCACCCTTCAATAAAAGGGCGATCTGTTCCAGCTTTTCTCTTTTCTCAGGATTCTTCCAGGCTTCATGATTGGCAATGAACTGAGTATTGGTCAGCATCAATTCATGGATAATTTTCAGCCCGTGAGCCTTAATGGTACTTTCAGTCTCAGTGACTTCCACGATGGCATCGGCAAGGCCGGAAACGACTTTTGCTTCTGTGGCCCCCCAAGAAAACTCAACGCTTACATTAATCTTGCGTTCAGAAAAATAGTTTCTGGTAAATTCCACAAGTTCGGTGGATATTTTTTTACCCTCGAGGTCCTCGAGTTTTTTAATCGGAGAATCGTGTGTCACCGCCAGTACCCATCGTGCTGGTCTTGCACTCACCTTTGAATAGATAAGGTCTGCGATCATATGGACATCGGATTTGTTTTCAGCGATCCAGTCCTTTCCGGTCAGTCCGGCATCGAGGGTGCCGTTTTCAACATGCCTGGACATTTCCTGCGCCCTGCACAGAGCGCACTCGATGGTATCATCATTTATTTCAGGGAAATAGCTTCTTCCGTTAACATTAATCTTCCATCCAGATCGCCTGAACAGGTCTATGGTCGCGTTTTGCAGGCTTCCCTTTGGAATTCCCAGTTTTAAAGGCCGTTTCATTTATTTATATACCTCCTCGGGATTAAATATCGGTTTTCCAACAATACGGATGGATCCATCCTCAACCTTTTTATAAAAACAGCTTTTATGGCCGGTGTGACAGGCCGCACCGCCGACCTGATCAACCTTCAAAACCACGGTATCATCGTCACAATCGATCCTTATTTCTTTGATTATTTGCATATTGCCGGACGTTTTTCCTTTTATCCAAAGCTCTTGCCGGGTACGGCTGTAATATGTGGCCTTTCCGGTGGCGAGTGTCGCTTCCCACGCCGCTTGATTCATAAACGCCAGCATTAATACCTCGCCGGTTTCATAATCTTGAACAACGGCAGGTATCAATCCCCCCATTTTTTTGAAATTGAGTTCGATCATTGTGTTATCTCTCGGTTCAGATTGCAATTACTATTTAAAACCACAAAAACTATCTATTATAGGGAATAATGTCAATTTATTTTTTTGTTAACAGAGTATCTTGCTTAACGGCACCATATTTGATATTTAAAATCTCTGCTTTGACGCATAATGGCGTATTGTAACATTTATTGGGTCCTGAAAAACCTGGTCCTTAGAGCCAGGTTAAAAACAACGGCTATGCCATCTCAATCGGTTAAACTGGAATATTGGAATGATGGAGTGTTGGAGTAATGGGTTTAGTGGAATTAGATGCATAACGACAAGATGTGTATAGTTCCGAGATCCGGGTTCTGCGTTTTGAACCCTTTGATTAAAATAAGAAATCTTCCGATTTTAATGCCCAATATTCCACGACTCCAGCACTCCATCATTCCGGCTGGCATGTACGGTAGACTCCACCCTTCTGGGGTGGCACCAAAGCCGGGCCCTCTGGACCCGGATATTCACTTTTTTAGAATTTGAAAGATATGGCAAAAGACAAAAGAACATCTCAAGTGCTCAAAAAGCGTGCCAGAAAGGACCGAAGGAGGGGTGCAAAGATCGTCCGATGGTTTTTACTGGCATTTATTTTTACCGTAATATCCGGCGTTATCGGAGTTGCCGGCGTCTATTTCTATTTAAGCGAAAATCTTCCCAAAATATCAACCTTAAAGGATTACCGTCCTCCTGTCATTACAACGGTCTATTCGGACGACAACCGAAAGATCGCTGAATTTTTTAAAGAACGCAGAATCGTAATCCCGCTTTCCCAAATGCCCCCCATGCTGAAAAATGCATTTATCGCTGCCGAAGATGCAAGATTTTACACGCATAAAGGGATAGATATTTTGAGTATTATCAGAGCATTTTTCAAGAATATCGAGGCAGGGGCCATCGTTCAAGGCGGCAGCACAATTACCCAGCAGGTTGCCAAATCGTTTTTTTTGACCCCCCAGAAAAGCTATGCCCGCAAAATAAAGGAAGCAATCCTTGCATATCGCATTGACAAGAAATTTGCCAAGGAAGAGATTCTATTTTTGTATTTGAATCAGATTTACCTGGGACACGGGGCATATGGGGTTGAGGCGGCATCAGAGAATTATTTCGGGAAATCTGCTCAGGAATTGAATCTGGCCGAATGTGCGGTTCTGGCAGGTCTGCCCCAGGCACCGAGCAGATATTCACCGTTCAGGTATCCCGAAAGGGCAAAGCAGCGCCAGATTTACGTTTTAAACCGAATGGTTGAAGAAGGCTACATTACCAACCTCCAGGCCACAGAAGCCATCAATAGAGTGCTGGATATTAAACCCAGGAGAAATCTGTATATCGAAGAGGTCCCGGTTTATACGGAACACATAAGACGGTATATCGCCAAAACATACGGTAATGACGTCCTGTACGAAGGCGGTCTCAAGATTTATGCCGCAGTTAATGTTGAGATGCAAAAGATCGCGCGGGAAGAAATCGAAAAGGGGTTGTATGCACTCGATAAACGCCAGGGATATCGGGGGGCGATAGCGCATCTTCCGCCGGAAGCGATAGAATCGTTTTCAAAGGCGCTTCAGGATGAACTTGATATGGCACCCCTTGAAGACGGCCGGATCGTAAACGGTGTTGTTATAGAAGTCAATGACAAGAACGATACGGTCATTGTTCGTATGGGCAAGGCCCTCGGCGTAATTAGAATCGATGATATGCGTTGGGCAAGAAAACCGGATCCAGAAATTGCCTATTATGAAGCCAGAGTTAACCATCCCGGAGCAGTTCTAAAGGTCGGTGATGTGATACAGGTTCGGGTTAAACAAAAAATTTTCAATACCGACCGATGGTGGCTGGCTCTGGAACAGACGCCAAAGGCTCAAGCCGCCCTGCTTTGCATTGAGTCGGAAACCGGGTACGTAAAGGTCATGGTCGGGGGACGGGATTTTAGAGAGAGCCAGTTTAATCGTGCGGTTCAGTCCCGGCGTCAGCCGGGTTCAGCGTTTAAGCCCATCATTTACGCATCGGCGCTTGATAAAGGATACACCCCGGCAACGACCATCATCGATTCTCCGATTGTGTATCAGGACATAGATCATGACTTTACCTGGAAGCCCAAGAACTACAAGGAAAAATTTTACGGGCCTACACTTTTTCGAGATGCCCTTGCAAAATCACGAAATGTCGTCACCATCAAGATATTAAAAGATATCGGCATCGATTATGCGATTGATTATGCCCGAAAACTTGGAATTACGTCAACCCTGAACAGGGATCTTTCCATCGCCTTAGGATCTTCGGGTGTATCTTTGCTCGAGCTTGTTCGGGCCTATTCGGTTTTTAACAATCTCGGCTATCTTGTAAATCCTGTCTTTATCACAAAGATTTTGGACAGGGATGGAAATGTCATCGAAGAAGCCGAACTGGTCAGGGAAAAGGTCATCGAAGAGAGTACCGCCTATATCATGACCAGCCTGCTTGAGGGTGTGGTCAAACATGGTACCGGTCACAGGGTTATGGCGTTAAACAGGCCGGTGGCAGGCAAGACCGGCACGACAAACAATCTTCATGATGCCTGGTTTGCGGGGTATTCGCCACGATATACCACCGGAACATGGGTGGGGTTTGATGATGAGACCTCCCTTGGGAAGTCAGAAACCGGCTCCAGGGCGGCCAGTCCCATATGGCTCGGCTTCATGCAGAAGATCCTTGCAGGCAAACCCGTCAGGGTTTTTCAAGTGCCCGAGGGGGTTGTCTTTTCTAATATTGATGCTGAAACAGGTTTTTTGCCGATTCCCGAGTCTAAAAAGACCATTTTTGAATGCTTTAAGGAAGGGACCGTTCCCACCGAATACACCAAGAAGCCGGATTCGATGACAGAGCCGGAACAGTTTTATAAATCGGATATGTGATAGAAAAGACCCTATCCCGGATAAAGCCGGAAACCAACAAAGACATGAAGGCAACTATTGCGATGGGACACCGGTTGAGCCGGTTGGCCCGTATGCCCGTTGACCATCTAACCGACAAACCGGATCGACCTGCCAACGGGCAAAACCATTTATCACGAAAGCACGAAAAACATTTATATTAAATTTTCGTGTTTGCTATAACCTAAATTTTTTCCTTAATATGTCAGAGATATCCCTCGTTAGAGACAGCACCTTTGTTGT
>JAQYVT010000149.1 GCA_030145345.1 Desulfobacterales bacterium | reverse complement strand
ACGCGACAAATCGATTTGAAGTTTTCAATCAAGTTAGTATTAAAGCGTGAATTGATAGCTTTGAAAGTTTTATCAAGCCTAACATTCAAGCTTATATTAGAAATCGTCTGCATCAATCAGGATCGCTTCCGGATAAAATCAAGAATTTTACCGCCCAGGTCGGACTGCGGGTGTTTTGCGACCATTTGTTCTGCTATTTTCTGGGCATCAGCCCATCTATTTCGCTTCAGATAAAATTCTGCCAGGGCATAAAGGAAGTCGAGGTTCTCCGGATTGATTGGCAACCTCATTGGCGATGGGATGTTTATTTCAAGCCTGTTTGTATTGGGCGGTGACTTCTGGGACAAAGTACGGGCGCTGTTCATTCACGGGGCAACGGCCAATTTCCCTGAGCCTTCGTCCACTTGAAAGAGAGGGTGAGCATTGATTTACGCCCCCCTAATATATTTTATTGAAAAACAAAGTGAAATGTTTTAAAATTACGCCATCTATCTTCTTGGCATGCATGTAATTTGGAATTCATTGATGTTTAGGTGCTGAAATGGTATTCTTGAAAAATCATGGTCCACCCGGGAACACTGTTGGTGATAATATGAAGTTTTTTAAAATATTATACACGCCGGTTTAAGCATTTAAATGAGACCCGAACCTAACCCATCCCTAAAGACCACCGGATTTTTCCATCAAATATTTCGTTCAATTTTCCCGGATCCACTTATTCCAAAATCCGATCAGGAGCGCAAGCGCTACCTGTTAAAGAATCTAATTCTTCATTTCAGGCCCCCGACGGTTCCGGAAAAAACGCTAAAATTTTCCTTAACATGGGGATTGGGCGGAATGGCTGCTGTGCTCATATTTTTGCAGTTTGGAACGGGCCTGTTGCTGAAGTTTGTGTATGTACCAACCCCTTTGGGCGCCTATAAATCGATCCTGGTGCTAAACAACGAGGTGGTGTTCGGACAGCTGATTCGCAACATTCACCATTGGAGTGCCAACCTTCTGGTGCTGATGGCGCTTCTGCACATGCTCCGGGTATTTTTCACCAGTGCCTTTCATCCGCCGCGACAGTTTACCTGGGTTATCGGTCTGGGGTTGTTTGGCCTGGTGTTAACCGCCAATTTTACCGGTTATTTGTTACCCTATGATCAGCTGGCTTACTGGGCGGTAACGGTCTCCACCGGCATGTTGGAATACGTCCCTACCGTGGGTAGCCGATTACAAGAAATAATTCGCGGCGGCAATGAAATTGGTCCGGCTACGTTAAACATATTTTTTGCCATACACACGGCGATAGTTCCGGTGGGCCTGATCATACTGATGGCCTTTCACTTTTGGAGAATCCGAAAATCAGGCGGCCTGGTTATTCCCAGAGCACCGGGAGAAAAGATCGAAGGAAAACCGATTCGGGTGCCGACGCTGCCGAATCTACTTGTTCGTGAAATTGTGGTGGCCTTGGTGCTTATCGCCGTTGTGATGGTGATGTCGGTTTCTTTGGATGTCCCTTTGGGCGATTCGGCAAATCCTGGATTGAGCCCCAATCCCACCAAAGCCCCATGGTATTTTTCCGGCCCCCAAGAACTCCTGCTTCACCTCCATCCGTTGTTTGCGGTGTTTATCATTCCATTGGTTTTGGTTGTTGCATTGATGGGGATACCCTATTTGAAATACAACACCCATACTGAGGGAATCTGGTTTGCTTCTTTAAAAGGGCGGCGTATGGCTTTGATTGCCGGTCTTATCTCATTAATTGCCACGCCCATAGGAATTCTGTTGGACGAATATCTTATCGATCTTGTTGCCGGGTTCAACATTTTCCCAGCTTTTCTCGGCAACGGTCTCATCCCGTTTATACTCATTCTTTTCGGATGTGTAGGATTTTACATCCTGATAAAACACCGGTATTCCGCGACGAACAATGAAGCCGTCCAGGCGCTTTTTGTTCTTATTTTGATCGCATTTCTCATATTGACGATCACCGGGATATGGTTCAGAGGACCGGGAATGAAGTTAACATGGCCGTGGAAATTATAACGCCGGTAACCCTTATGAAAAAAGTTAAAGATAGAATGTCTAAATCAGAACCGATAAATGAGATGGACAAAACCAAGGAACGGACTTCTCGTCGTTCTTTTTTCTCCCTACTCTGGATCGGCTTAGGGATTGTTGCCCTTATGGAATTCATCGGTGTCGTGGGCGCATTTCTCATGCCCAGAAAAAAAAAGGGGAACGCCGGCAATTTGGGGACCCTTATCGACGCCGGTTCGGTGGATAAGTTCCCCAAAGAATCTGTAACCGCATTCATCAGAGGCAAGTTTTACCTTTGCAGATTGGAGGACGGTGGTTTTCTGGCGGTTTCCCGTAAGTGTACCCACCTCGGGTGTACCGTTCCTTGGTCGGAAAAAGAGAAGAAATTTGTCTGTCCCTGCCACGCTTCGGCATTTGATATCAGGGGAGCGGTGATCAGCCCGCCGGCTCCCCGCGCCTTGGATGTTTATCACGTATATATCGAAAACAATATCGTTAAAGTGGACACCGGTAAGCGGGTCAAACGGAGTGGTTTTCGCGCGGACCAAGTCGTGTACGCGAAAAAGGCTTAAATATGAAGAGATGGGAAATCACCGGTGTTGTTGCAACTGTCGTCATTGTCCTTTCAATACCCTTTTATCTTCTGAAACATACGTATGTCTCCCCGGTTTCAGAGGGTGTTCAAATGAAGACGGCGGCTATTTTTGTCGGCTCACGGAAGTGCATGGACTGCCACAAAAAAGAATACGACAAATGGCAGGATTCTCACCATGATCATGCCATGGAGGTTGCCGATGAGAACACCGTTTTAGGAGATTTTGACGACGCTGTTTTTGAAAACCAAGGGGTCACCTCCCGTTTTTATCACAACCACGGCAGGTATTTTGTTCATACACAAGGGCCAAACGGCAAAATGGGTGACTTTGAAATCACGCATACCTTTGGCTGGTATCCCCTTCAACAGTACCTTGTCCCCTTTCCAGGCGGCCGTTTCCAATGCCTTCCCCTTGCATGGGATGTAAGAGATAAAAAGTGGTATCATCTATACCCAAAGGAACCCCTTGATCCAAACGACTGGTTGTACTGGACCAACGCGGGTCAGAACTGGAACGGTATGTGTGCCGAGTGTCATTCCACCAATCTGAAAAAGAATTATGACTTAAAAACCGATGCCTACCAGACGACCTGGTCGGATATCGACGTGGGGTGTGAAGCGTGTCACGGGCCGGGATCTCGTCATGTGGAGTGGGCTCAAATGCCCGATATGGCTCGGCCCAAAGTGGAGAACTATGAACTGGTGGTGAAAACGTCCGGGATCAGCTCGCGCAAGATGGTGGAGCTGTGTGCGCCGTGTCATTCGCGTCGGTCGGCACTCGGAGATTACACCCATGCAGAACCTGACTTTCTGGACAGCATGCTGCCCAGTCTGGTTGCCGAGAATTTGTATTTTGTCGATGGTCAGATTCTGGACGAAGTCTATGTTTACGGATCTTTCACCCAAAGCAAGATGTATCATCGGAATGTGCGATGCAATGACTGCCACGACGTCCACAGTGTCAAACCTTTAAAAGAGGGCAACGATCTCTGCTTGCAGTGTCACAAAGCCCACGAGTATGACACAAAAGCGCATCATTTTCACAAAAAAAAGGGCCAAAAGGGAACGCCCATCACATCGGCAGACGGAAGCGTGCTGTTTGACATCGGCACCGGCGCTGATTGCGTCCAGTGCCATATGCCGGGACGAACCTACATGGGGATTGACTATCGCCCGGATCACAGTTTTCGGGTACCGCGTCCCGACCTGAGCATTACGATAGGTACCCCCGATGCCTGCAAGCGGTGCCACATCGATAAAACCTCTCAATGGGGCGATGAGACCGTCACCCAATGGTACGGGCCGGGCAGAAGGCGACACTACGGAAGTATCATCGACGCCGGGCGCAAAGGGCTATCCGGTGCCCGCACAGACCTCATCCGACTGGCCGGAGACCCCCTCTACCCCGTTATCGTTCGGGCGACGGCCATATCCCTTTTAATCGCCTACCCCGGTGAGGATACCTTCCAGTCCATGAAACTGGCGTTGATGGATGACGAAGCGCTGATCCGTCGTACGGCGGTAGAGAGGATAGCGCCGCCCAATCAAAAAGAGAAGACCGAACTTATCGTGCCCTTGCTTTATGATCCCGTAAAGGCGGTACGCATTGAAGCTGCCCGCCGGCTGGCCGAGGAACCCTCCAGAAGCCTGGACCCCGACCAGGAGAAGGTTTTTCAAACCGTCTTGAAAGAATATGTCGCATCCATGGAATACAGTGCCGACTTTTCCTTTGGTCGTTATAATTTGGGGAATCTCTACGTTGCGATGAATCGGCCGGAGGAAGCCATCCGAAACTATCTGGCCGCCATTAAAATCGACGACCTGTTCTATCCGGCCAAGGTCAACCTGGCCATGTTTTACAATAAAAGCGGCGAAAATGACAACGCAGAAGAACTGCTGCGTGAAGTTGTAAGCACACATCCGGAACTCCATGAAATTTCGTATTCCTTGGGACTTTTGCTGGCAGAAATGAAGAAATATGATTCAGCGGTGGTCTATCTGGAAAAGGCGGCAAGGGGCATGCCGGAACGCGCCCGTGTTCACTACAACCTCGGGTTGCTGTTACAGTACCTCCACAGAGATGAAAAAGCCGAACAATCGCTGCTCAAAGCATTGGAGATAGACCCAAACAGCATGGAGTATCTCTATGCCCTTGCTGATTTTTATTTGAAAAGGGAGAAATTTCAAAAAGCAAAAGATATGGCACAGCAATTGGTTGTGAAACATCCCAACGCGCCCATCGGTCAAAAGTTGCTTGGGATTATTATGCGGAATTTGCCAAAAGCGAATCCATAGAATCTGCATCATTTATGGGTGCTAATTTATATCCCTGAAATCTTCCACACCTCAATACCATATCACCCAACGATAGGTTTGGCGATTCTGCTGTCTATATCTAAAATGAGTGAGACAGGTAATTTTTACGGCATTGAACGGACGGGTTAACCGGCATTTTGTCGAGCCCAGCAGATCAAATTGTCCGCGTTGCACCCAATGTCAGGCAGGTGATGGGTTCTAAATTGGATTCTCCTCGATATCTTCATAAACATCATTTGAAAACCGGGGTGTGCAGATGGCTAAAAAGACCAAATCCTCTGAGCCGACGTTGGTGATTCGTTGGCGACACATGGCCGGGATAAGCACGACGTCGCCGGCAATTACGTCCTGTGGCGATAGTTTCCCAATCTCCACACGGCCCCTTCCGTTGACGATGTAATAGCGCTCGACAGTTCCGCTAAGCCGATGCCAACGAGTTGTTACCCCGGGCGTCACTCTGGCCCGAGCGATCGATGCATCCGGGTCGTCAGGCGTGTTGGACAATTCAGTAATATAACATTTCTCGGGAGTATAGAATTCTTTGCTAAGATTTTGCGGTTTAATGGCTTCTTTCATCTGATCCGGCCCCCTTGATCTTTCCTACAGTCGTCGAAAAAGCTGTTAGATCTCCGTCGTGCTTTGTCACGTTACCGCTCCATATAACGGCACAAATCACCCCCACTACTTTTTGCGTCGGCTGTAAAAGAAAGGGGTCAATTCTAATTTTGCCCCTTATTAACATCCCCTGTGTCTCCCCTATCTGTAAACTATTTTTTCTGTCATATCTTTTACGCCTTGAAGCGCTTCGTATTATACAGGTTCCTGTGTTGGTTGCTTATTTCCTGCCATGGGTCAACAGTAAACTTGATCCCATCTTTTGTGCCCTTAGGACCCGGGTAACCGGGTGGCTTTTGAGCGGCTATCTGAAAAAGCCAGTCCTCGTTCACCCGGATGTCAGCCGTTTGTCATTCAAGAGTTACACGCCCATCACCGTGAAACTACGGTATGCCTACAAAGGTTATTTCGATATCCTTCATGGGTTTAAGTATTTGAAGAATCTCTAAACTCTATTGAAAATTGGGGGAATTCCGCCTTTAAACCCTCTTTAATCGCGTTTTCAAGGTCAGCCATCAAAGCCATGTTCAACGCTGTACAACAGGCTTTGCTCTTTCCCAGACGATTTAAAAACACGATGAGTTTTCGGCGCTTTTCCACATACCGGATTTTTTCCACCAACCCCAATTGTGCGATTGTCAAACCGGTCTGAGGGTCTTGAATGCCATCCAAAACCTCGTCAATTTTTTTCTGAATTATACTATCCATCTTTATTGATCTGATAGCTATGTTTAGCGACAAATGCCAACCTAACTCGACAACCAAGCTTCTGCTTCCGCTTTTTGGTCTCTATTAAAAGCCTTAATTTCTAAGCCTGGGTACAAAGCCCCCTCGAATTCACTTACTTTCTTTAACCAGGTCTTATCGGTCAATACCGCTGCGCGGTCAAATTTTTTCATAAGCCCAAACATCGAAGGAAGCCGAGAAAGTTCAACGCCAATTGCACCAAGTGACGGAAGATGAAAGTCGATAATTTCATACAGCATTTTGCCATTTTCAATATTCTTCGACTTGCTGACCAGTTCGTCTAATGCAATTTTCATATCCTCGGCATTCAACTTTCCACGCATCTCAATATCTAA
>JAQYVT010000148.1 GCA_030145345.1 Desulfobacterales bacterium | reverse complement strand
CCGGTCCTGGTTGACTTCCGGTCGGCCGACAAATTCGAGAAAGGGCACGTGGAAAATGCCATCAACATTCCCTACGAGGAGTTGTGGACCTTTGCCAACCTTGAAAAACTGAACAAAAGCAAGGAGGTTGTCATTATTCACGATGATCCCGTGGTTGCGGGGGTTTTGGCCCTTTCCTTCCGGCTTCTCAAGTACCGGACCTTCATTCTAATTTAAATAAATAGCAATGTCCGTTTGGAAAATAACCACATCCCCGCCTGAAACGGCGGGGATGTTTCGTTCGTACGGATTGATTTCCCAGGGAATTGGGCCAAACCTTAAATCACTGATCGAAGTTTGACCCTGTTCCGCTAATGAGCCGGTAAAGGCTGAGGAAGACAAATAGTAATCGTGCATCCCGGGCCGTCGTTGTTTTTTGCATGAACTGTTCCGCCCATTAGAGTGGCAAATTTTTTAACAAGTGCAAGACCGATACCGGTTCCCCCTGTTGTTCTAGTGAGTGCGCTTTCGACCCGGTAAAAATCGTCAAAAATCTTTTTCAGTGCATGGCGAGGGATGCCAGGCCCGGTATCGGACACGCTGATATTCACACCGTCCACATCATGATGAAGCTTGAGCGTAATCTCCCGGACGGCAACAGTTTTTCCGAATTTCATGCTATTTTCGATAAGATTGATCAGTATCAGGATCATGACCTCTCGATCATATTTAAACGGTCGGACATCATCTGTATTCACGATTAGGGTAAAACCCTCCTTCTTGAGTTTCTCACCCATTACCGCCTCAACTCCCTGTACCACCTCATCAAAAGTGCCCGCCTTCAGATTAACGTGCCGCTGCTTTTTTTCCAGCTTCGACAGTTCTAGAACATTGTTTATCAAACGAGATAACCGGGCGCTTTCGGATCCCAGTATTTTAAAGTAGTCTTGCTCCCGATTTTGGTCACGGGCGATGCCCTGTTCCAGCATTTCAATATACATTCTGATATTGGTCAGCGGGGTTTTCAGTTCATGGGTGACCGATGATACAAATTTAGAACGTCGCTCTGATAGGTCAACCACAGCTTGTGCGCTTTTGTAAATGGCAAACAGACCAATAAAAATAATAAAGGCCAGTATAACGATGATAATATTCAGTGTTCCCCGGCTGGCAGATCGAGGGATTTGATCACAAAGTAGTGTCGCGTTTAAAAAGGTAAATGGGGAAGGAAATGTCCGGTTAATTATAAAATTCACTCTTTCGGCGGCAGCGCCGGTGTTAACAATTTCGGTTTCAATGCCCTGATTCTTTATTTTAAGGCTCAGATTCGTATAGCGTGCCAGAGGCTGTTTGACAAAATGCGTCTCGGCCAGATGATTTAAAAATGCTTTGACTTGGACAATGAAACCCTGGCGATAGATCTGTTTGTTGATCATTATACGACGAAAGATAAAGACTTGATCGTCGTTAATAAAAATAGACTGCAGGGGGGCCACTTCGACTTGATATTTTTCCGTCTCGGAAGAAGGCGCAGACCGCAATTCTCTTTCGGCACCCTCATGAATCTGTATCTTACGCTCAGGCTTTGCCACCGATGATTCTTCGAACTTTTCGGGTATTTGCTCTTTGGTATACCATGAAAGATCCCTGCCCGATCCTGATTCCGATCCTTCTCGCCTGGTTATCAGCTTTTTATCCTGGTCCTTGGGGATAATTTTCAATGCCTGGCCGACGGTAATCTGCTCGACTCTTTTCTCTTTGCGGCCAAGATACGCCTTTGGCTTCTGAGATTCTGACAGATCCAGATATTTATCTGCAAAGCCCGAGCCCGTTTTTTCTTCTTGCTTTATGGGAATTTCGTTCAAAGATGCCTTGACAGTATCGGCAGCCGCTAAACGTTTCTGGTTGAAAATTCTGTTCGCATCTTCGAGCTGAGAAATCAAGGCGCTTCGATCGCTGGAAACGCTTTTCCCGCTTTCTACCAAAGGGGTTTGAAACGAACCGTCCGGGTTGTTTTGAAGGTAACCCAGGATATAATTTTTTTCAGGAAGTTCCGACAATGGGGATGGTACTGTCTCCGTTGAGCCGGGGATTAGACCGGAAGGCGTGAATCTATAATTGTATTCGTCTATGCCTCGCGCCTCCTCTTTAAGGACAATAGACGTCAGGTCTTCTTCCATCTCGTAAAACAGCGTTTCCGCAAAATAGCGTAATTTGCCCGTTTCTTCCTGCCCCAACCCCTCATAAGTCCTAAAGATTAGATAGGCCAATGGAATCGAGAGCGTAACGCAAAAGATAAGAATATAAATTTTGAGCCTTTTCATTCTTCAGGGTCCAGTCGATAGCCTTCCCCCCGGATCGTTAATATGAAGGGGGTGTCTCCAATAAGTGTTTTGATTTTTTTCCGAAGTTTTAGGATGTGAATGTCTACAGTTCTCGTTTCTATGTCAGCGTCGGCGTACTGCCAAACCTCTGTGAGCAGCTCGTTTTTTGAAACAATCCGGTCCAAATGGCGGTGAAGGTAGACGATGATGTCCATTTCTCTGCGGGTAAGTTCAACGGTACGGTCTTGATAGGAAGCTATCAAGATTTTCCCGTCGAAAAAAATATCCTTAAAACGGACCTGTTCGTTTCCCAGGTTTTTCCCTGTCCGTCTGAGGATCGCTTCAACCCGAACCATCAATTCTCTGAGAGAAAATGGCTTGCTGACATAATCATCTGCACCGGCCTTAAATCCCGTCACGACATCATCCTCTGAGCCTTTTGCCGTAAGGATGATAATTCCCTGGCCGGGTCTTTTTTTGCGGACGGTTCTGCATATTGAAAATCCATCGAGCGTCGGCAGCATCACATCCAAGATGATCAGATCATAGTTTTCTTCAAGACTTGCCCCGAGTCCCTGACCGCCGTCTTCTAATCCCGTTGCCTCGTATCCGTTAAAAACAAGCACATCAAGGAGTCCATTCAGAATAGCTGGGTCATCTTCCACAACAAGAATACTGGCTTTGGGTTTTTTCATCGGTTCTTCTCGTGCGGGTTGCCGTTTGTGAGTCCGTTAATAATGAAATTGATGTTTTTCGTTGTTTCGTGATGATTCTTTTGGTTCCCGGCTTGCCCGGTTCAGGTCTTATCCCATACGATCTTGAGTTAATTATTATACCAATTCGCCCATTTTTCAAAGTAAAACTTTTGTAAAAATAACCGGCATTCTTTTTACACTTCTTTGAATTGTGTTTTACAGTCTGATCGACAATACTAGGACACGAAGCACATTACTACAATCTTTACTTTAAAGGAAAGGAGAAACATCATGAACAGAAAATATCTAAAACCCATTTTTTTTATCGGATGCCTAATCGCCATCACAGGGGCTGCAATGGCATACTCAAACAAAGGAAACCTCTGGATGCCGAGCCTGATCAACGGTCCGGATACGAGCGCTCCTAATCAAAACGGGATTGTCTCTCTTTCAGGTCGATTGGTTCAGGATAAGATTCTCCAGGGTGGAGATGGAACGGTGAACCTCTCACTCAGCCTACATGCAGTGGATATTCTTGCTCCTGACAGGAGCAATGCCCGTAATGTCGACATGGTGATTGTCCTGGATCGCAGCGGATCGATGAAAGGAAGTAAAATAAGAGATGCCAAACGGGCTATTTTAAAACTGTTATCCGACTTATCCGATACGGACCGGTTTGCTCTGGTAGCTTATTCTGAGGGCGTTGAAAAATATTCCGATCTGGTCCATCCAACAAGATCCAACCGTAAACACTTGATATCTTCAGTTAAGAAGATATGGGCAAGCGGAGGGACCAACCTTGGGGCAGGACTCCAGACAGGGGTCAATACGTTATTGAAGTCTAAACATATTGGAAATACCGGAAAAGTCATTTTGATTTCAGACGGGCTCGCCAATAGGGGGATTACCGATCCGAGGTCACTCGGTCATATGGCATCCGTCGGCGTGGAGAAGGAGTTTTCGGTGACCACGGTCGGGGTCGGAACTGAATTCAACGAACATTTGATGACCCTCATCGCGGATCAGGGGGCCGGCAACTACTATTATCTGGAAAATCCCAATGCTTTTGCTGAAGTATTTAAGAAGGAGTTTTACCATTCAAAAATAGCCGCTGCAACCGCAGTGAAGGTTCAAATTCCCCTGAAAAACGGATTATCGTTAGTAAATGCTGCCGGATACCCGATTAAGGTCTCCAAAAATCAAGCTATCTTTTATCCCGGGGATCTGCGTTCAGGTCAAACCCGCAAACTTTTTCTGACATTTAAGATGCCTACGCATAAGGAAAAGACATTTGAAATAGACGGAATTACGGTTCAATATCTTCAGAAGGGAAAAATTTATACCGCGTCGCTTTCAAAATCCTTTCAGGTCGCCTGTGTGAAAAATCAGCGGGAGGTCATTTCTTCCATTGATAAGGATGAATGGGAAGGTAAAGTAATCCAGGATGATTACAATAAACTCAAGGAAGAAGTTTCAAAGGATATAAAAGATGGAAAAGAACAAAGGGCTCTGGATCGTATACAAACATACTACCGAGAAAAAGAGCAGGTTAATGCTGCGGTTGGTTCGGGAAAAGTGGCTGAAAATCTGACAAAAGGAGTCAATGAGTTGAGCAGCATTGTGGCGGATACGTTTAAGGGAAGTCCTCAGGCAGTTATGGAAAAACAAAAAGCCACTTCCAAAGCGCTTCAATACGAAGGGTATAAGGGGAGGAGAACAAATTAGCACGAGTATTACATGCAAAAAATCGAAAAGGGTTAAATTGCTTTTTAAAAAACGTTTATAACTGAATTAAAATATGTATTTTTAATAATTCATTTGAACCGTCTATATAAAATAATTGAGTGGCAAAGGTCACTTGAAAGGAGATTATTATGGGAATTTTGACACGCATCGTTCATCTATTCAAGGCAGACATCCATGGTGTTATGGACCAGTTGGAGGACCAGGGTCTTCTTCTCAGACAGCATCTTAGAGACATGGAAAAAGCGCTTTCCCAAAAAGAGGCGGGACTTAATAAGATGGTAGCGTCCCGCAGAAAGGCACAGCAGGAATATGATAAATATAAACGGGAAAGTGAAAAAATGGAGCAAGATCTGACAACGTCAATTGAAAAAGACAAGGATGATATTGCGCGGCTGCTAATAAAAAAGCTTAAATCGTTGACCGGCCACCGGGATGAACTCGGCCATCATATCGAAGTTCTGGATCAGGAGATTGCCCAGCTTCGAGATTATGTGGAAAAACAGCGGCTTCAATACGAGCAATTCCAACTCAAGTCAACGGAATACTTCCATAAAACCGAGCAACAAGAATGGGAGAAAACACTGTCTGACATTATTCCAAACAATATCGAACGGGGTCCTCGAGAAGAAGAAATAGAACTTGAGCTCCTTAAGCGGAAGGAAGCTATTAGAGGAGGTGAACAGACATGAAGATCACAAAACGACCGATCAGAACGACCGTTATTTTTGGCCTTATCTGCGGACTCTCATTCATGCCGTTGAGCTTGGGGCTTTGCAACTTTTTTCCCTGGCCCATAGCCTTTAGCATCATCCTCTGGTCATATATCGCAATGTATGGGTTTCTTCTGACCCGCTGGAGTGGAAAAAGTCCGCTATCGATCATATTTCCACTTCTGCTGCTTCTTATTTTCGTATTTGTGGCAAGCTCTAAAAGCGCTTTTTTACTCCTTATGCTTGTAATTTTCAGCTGGATTCGAAGCGGTATATGTTTTAAAAAGCCTTTGTCCCGGGTGTTTTGTGCAGAGTTTTTGCTAACATTAGGCGGAGCAGCTCTGGTAGGCTGGTTCATACCGCATTCCACGCTTACCTGGGCTTTGGGCATCTGGATGTTTTTTCTGGTGCAATCGCTCTATTTTGTTAAATTTGAAGGTATCAGCATAGAAGAAAAAGTTGCGGTGGATCCTTTTGAGGAGGCTATGTTTCGGGCTGAGAAAATAATCGCAGCACGGTTATATTCCTAACCCGGATTTCTTGTTTGTTGAAAAATCAATAAAAAAATGTTTTTTAAAGGGGAAGGTGGAGGGTTTCCCCCGCCTTCTCCTAAGGAAACGAAAAAGTTTTCTTTATCAGCACGATACGCCTTGAATCCTCTATAGCCCCGTTATCCAGCGGCCTAATTCACGACATTTAGAACCCATGGTTATAATGAAAGCTGAAATGGATTTTATTTATTTTTTGGATCATCTCCCGATTAGCTGTAGTTAATTGGATCAAAATAAGATTGTTTATGAAACGGACAATAGGGGTTTGTTGATCTATTTGTTGTGGGAAACCGGCATGTATCCCAATCGTGAAATAGGAAAACTTCCGGGTCTTAGTTATTTGTCCACAGGTCGCCGTGCTAGCATAACCAGAAATCGATTAAAGAAAAAAAAGACAGGGCCATTGCTGACCCTGTCTTTAGCCGATGATATTTAATTCTGAATCATCTCCCGATTAGTTGTAGTTAATTCGGGTAAAATAAGTGTGTCATCTCCCATTGAGCAGGTGGGATCCCAGAGGGTTCAGGATTCAAGGGTTCAAGGGTTCGAGTGAAATACTAAAGAATCATAAAGAGTTGAAAGTCTGGCAAAAGTCATACGAACTCTGTTTAGAGAGACATAGAATAGCAGCAAAATTCCCAAAGGAAGAAAGATACGATCTAACTTCATAGACAAGAAGATCTGTGGTGTCTATCCAGCAGAATATGGAAG
>JAQYVT010000027.1 GCA_030145345.1 Desulfobacterales bacterium | reverse complement strand
GATCTACCTCTTTTGAAAAAACGATGATACAGCAATTTTTAGACCTCACAAATCTGTCAGATATAGCAGGAATCGCCGCAACCATGTCTTGGTGATACGGTATTATTATCACAGAAAAATCAGGCACTTGATAGTTGGATGTTATTGCAGATATCAAAGTTTTCGGATTGAAGATTTCTTGCCAAAATAATGGAAATTTCGGGCTTCAAAAAATGAACCTTCAAGTTAGCTATGCGTGGATTCGTTAACGGCAGGTTTAGCGGCGATTACACGGTCCATGAGATCGTGTTGATAAGAAGTATTTCAGGCGTTGTCCAGCTGCTGTTTCCTTTTCATTTTTGATGGGGTACGGCTAAACCTCAAATTGCTTTGAAGTGTCGGATTCCGGGTCAAAATAAGTAATCGTTACATGGTAATCATTTAAATCAATTGCAGCGGTTGTTTGATAATTGTTCTGTGCCCAGGTCATCACCATCTGATTTTCGGGCGAGTCTTCGATACGGAATTCCCCATCGAAAGCCGGATACGAATTTCGAAATTTCATGAGACGAAGCAAACGCCGGACAACCGGCTTTTTAAAAGCTTCATGAATTTCTTCCAGAGTATAATTGTGTCGATTGATATTTCGCCCAAGCTGTGTTTTTTCCAACAGTTCGATATCGTTTTCACCTGCAAGAAGACCGACGTAATACACTTGCGGTATACCCGGAGTGAAAAACTGTATGGTTCGTGCTGCGATATATGAATCGTCATTGCACTCCAGGGCCGAATAATAGGTACAGTTCACCTGATAAACATCCAGATTTTGATAATCGGGTCCGGAGTAAATCCTTTTTAGATTGGATCCTTTTTCATACAAGCCTTCTATTGTGCGATCGATTTCGTCCTGACTGAGCAGATCAGCAACGTCTACCGCGCCGATACCGTCATGGGTGTCTAAAGTGGTGAACTGTTTTCGGGGGCAGATTTTAAGCCAGTTGACCAACCTTTGATTACTGTGGTGGTACAGCGTGTGCAATACCAGCATAGGAAGACAAAAGTCATATACCCAATACCCTCTTTCGGCGAGTTTAAGCTGATAGGAATAGTGTTCGTGAACTTCAGGCAGAATGTCTTTATTGAATGCGGAAACGAAATCGTTCAACCACCCCAAAAGATCCCAAACCTCCGGTTCTAAAAAGAAGCAATTGGTTCCGATTTTGATCGTGGTATAAGCGAAAGCATCAATCCGTATGACTTTAGCATTGCTGCGTGCCAGACGTATCAAAAAATTTCGAAAAATTTCCCTGGTCTTAGGAGATTGCAGATCCAGGTCAATCTGTTCGTAATCGAATGTGCACCATATTTTCTCTCTGGACCCGTCGGCACGTTCGATAACCAAGTAAGGTGGACGGGGTTTCCGTGTATAGACTTTGGCCAGATCCTCATCACTGATTTCGCCGCCCGGTACGAGTCTGTTGAAACTTAAAAACATATCCGCATACTCGGAAGCTTCGCCATTTTCCAAATAGTCTTGAAAAAAAAGAGATTGTCTGGAAATGTGGTTGACCATGAAATCGATCATTAAATCAAAATCTTCTCCGATTTTGTTCACGTCATCCCATGTTCCGAAATTCGGGTCTACATCATCATAGGTCAATGGCGCGAAACCCCTGTCGGACGATGACGGGTAGAAGGGTAAAATGTGAACACCGCCGATGGCATCGGTCAGATATTTACGAAGCACATAGTGAAGCTCTATTAGATTCTTGCCCAAACTGTCCGGATACGTTATCAATTGAACCTTGTTTTGAATGGTCATTGTGTTCAACCCCTTGCTTTTTCGATAAACCCATATTTTTCAATCCCTTCGAGGATTCCGCCGGCGTATTCTCTTTCGGCAAAATAAACATTTCTGGCGCCTTTTAATTTTTCAAGCTCTTTTCTGTAGTTACCTACAACGACGGCCAGAGGCTCTCCACGAAGCATTTCCTCATCGTTGCCGGAATCCCCGCAAACCAGTAAGTTTTTCAGAGGGATTTCCCACTTGTAACTCAAATACCGGATAGCCTTCCCTTTGGAAGCCCGGAATGGAAGGATATCCAGATACTTCTGGCCGGAATAGATGAGGCAGTAGCGGCATTTGTTTTTGGACAACAGATCGTGGATCTTGGCCATCCTATCTTTACCGGGGGCCATATAATAGCTTATTTTGAATCGACTCTGGTTCGATTCCTCCTGGTATCTCAAAAAACCGAAACGTTCGAGAAGCGTGACGATCTTTTCCCGGTCCCATTGGTTCGATATGTGAGTCTCCCATCCCTGCCCATACTGCAATGCCTTGCCATAATAGATCTCTGAACCCACCGATGAAATGATCACGTCGGGATGATGCACGCCGTGTTCATTCAAAAATTTAACGGCGGATGTTACATCGCGGCCGGTGGCAACGCCGAAGCCGATAGACATTCGATGTTCTTTGAGCAATTCGATCAGAGTTTGAAGATGGCCATTGTTTCCGCCGATCAGCGTGAAATCAATGTCGGTAATTAAAAAATAGTTGAGCTTGACCAATCGTTTTCCGATCGAATCCGAAGGGACGGCGACCTGCATGTCCGAGGTTTTTTGTACTGCTGCGAGCTGTTTTACTTCTTTGGTATATCTTTGAGCATGGCGTTCCCAGGTGTAGTAATCTCGAACCTTCATGATACCGTTTTTCGAATATCGATCCCACTTTTCGTCATCGGTGAGAATTTGTCTGATACTGGCAGCAATTTTTCGCGTATCGTTCGGATCTACCAGGATGCCGTTTTGGCAGTTGGCAATAATGTCCTGGGGTCCGCCGTCCTGTGTGCTAACGACAGGAAGGCCGGTGGCGGATGCCTCCAACAGGGTCAGGCCAAAAGGCTCCGTCCATGCCGGATTGACAAACACACCCCTCTTGCTTGCAGCCACACGATACAGCTCCGGAACTTCAAATTCGAAGTCGTGCTTTTTGGGAATCGCCATCTTACCGTATAGATCATATTTGTCCATGAGCAGCAGCATACGGGTCAGTACATCTCTCTCGTTTTCTTCCATTGTCTCTATATCTTTCCGAATCCCCGCAAAAACTGCCAGATTGGCTATGGATTGAAGTTCTCGGTCTTCGCCGTAAGCTTTAACAAGCCCGGAAATGTTTTTACGTTCATCCGGTCGAGATAAAGCCAGGATCAGCGGTTTGTCAGGTTGGATAAAAAAACGGTTCAACTCCTGTAAAATAGAGGCCTGAGCATACATCTCCGCTTCGGACTTTTCACTTTCAGGTAGAATATCGTGATAATAGGGGTAAAATTTGTCGAGATTAAGCCCCGGCGGTATAACCTGAAAATCAGGCAGATCAACGTGTTGATACATGCCATACTGGTCATTAACTTCCTGAGTCGTGCTTGCGACAATCAGGTCCGCATTTTTCAGCAGTTCTTCTTCAACGGCAATTCGGTGGTCAATCTTGTATTTTTTGTTGATCTCCGTTTCCTTCGCACCTTCGTTCAGGAGCTTTTGTTTTTTGGCCCTGCCCAGGGAATGACCGGTAAACACAAAAGGTATTCCGAAAATGCGTGACATCTGCATGGCCACATACCCGGCATCCGGATAATGACCGTGTACAATATCCGGAATGGCATTTTCACGTTTGATGAATTTAATGGTCTTGTCAATATATTCGTCCAGGTGAGGCCATAAAAGTTCCTTGCGGAAATACTTGCGGCCGCCGCACTGAATTCGAACGATCCGGAATTTCTTATTTACTTTTTCAATGGGTCGGGCGTAGTCTTCAGAAACCTTTTTGTCCACAATCAGCCGGGTGAAAAGATCGACCCTTTTAACCTCTTTGACCCGGCTTAAGTGGCGCCCGAGTTCAATGACATAGTTTATCTGTCCACCGGTGTCTGCATCACGGCCAAGCTCCAAACTTTCGGACCTCAGCAGACCGTGAATGCTGAACAATTGAATATATAGGCTTTGAGTCGTCACTTTACTCTCCTTCAGCGAACATCGGTTGAAATGGCTCGTAAAAAGCTTCTGTCCCGGGAATTGCCCCTTTTATCTCACAGATCGATGACGCAAAGGCAGAGGCATTTTGTATTATTATCTCCGGCGGCATATTTTTAATAAGACCTGCAGCAAGCATTGCTGCATAAGCATCACCGGCACCAACAGAATCGGCAACCATTTCCGGCTTTGCCGCGTCAATGCTGAAATTACCGTTTCTGGTATATAGATCGCTTCCTTCATGACCTTTGGTCAATGATATGATGTTCAGTCCATACGCATCCAGCAGATGTTGAACAAAACTGCGGCTGTTTTTTTCAAACATCATGAGCCGTTTCAGTTCCTCAAGCTCCTCCTGGTTTAACTTTAATGCATTTGCCCGTAAAAGAGATTCGGAAATCAATCGATCATTATAACAATCCGGCCGCAGATTAAGGTCATAAAAACCAACAGCCAATGACGCTTTACAGGCAATGATTTTTTGTACATTCTCAAAACCGTGTTGAGATCTCTGCGCCAAAGAACCGAAATAAACCAACTCGGCTTGACGGATTAATTTCCGGTGAACTTCCGGAATAAACTCGATATAATCGTAAGCCACATTGGAAGTAATCCGGAATTGCGGCACGCCATACTTGTCAAGTTTGACCCTTACCGTTCCGGTGGGGTGAATATCATCCAACTGAATATCACTCAGGTCGAATCGATACCTCTCCAACAGACTCAGGATTTTCTTGCCGTCGGGATCATTTCCGATTCTCGAGATAAATCGAACGGGAAAGCCGAGATTTTTCAGGTGAAAGGCAAAATTAAAGGGAGCACCCCCCAAGCGTTTGTAAGACGGAAACACATCGAATAAAATTTCACCGACAACACAGATCATAAAACCCCTTATTCATCTTAAATGATACTATCTTCTTAATGAACCTTTTTCAATTGGGCTTCCAAATAGGATTTCCCTGTTTTTGGCTATATTTTAAATTGATTTGAGAGAGCACTGCATTTAGTATTAGGTAACATAAAGGAATTATGGCCGCAATATTTATAGAAGTAAAAAAGAGGCATGGCATGGGTTAAGGATGCCATATCTTTCTTCATATAAACACGGCCATTTGGTATCAATTTATAGTGGTTATAGTGGCTGCCCACATTTGATATCTTGCAAGAAGTCCAGATATCTTATGATTCCAAACTGATGTGATAATAAAAACATACCTGGTGCTCAGTTTCAGCACTTTTATGAAAACCAGATCATCCCCTAAACACTATATCTCGTATAATTTTGTTCCACCCCAAGCCGCTCTTATATTCACAATATAGACTGACGCTTCAATTTCCAAAAAGTTAAGGTTTATAATCGGAATCATAATCCGAAGAATTGAGACTCCCTAAAGCAAGCTGCAGGGAATGCGATGGCGGTTCAGTTCAAGGGGGTTAAACTTGAAGATAAAGCTTTATCCATGAATCTTTTGCATCAGCCATTCGATCCAGGAATCAAAGCCCTCTTCCGTCTTCGCGGATATTTCAAAAATCGGCATTTGGGGATTGACCTTATGGATATTTTGAACTGCGGCGTTTCGGTCATAATCAAGATGGGGAAGTAAATCTATTTTATTGAGCAGCGCCGCATGGCACACCCGAAACATCAGCGGATACTTTAAAGGTTTGTCCTCTCCTTCGGTGACGCTGAGAACGACCACCCGCAAATTCTCGCCCATGTCAAACTCGGCCGGACACACCAGATTCCCAAGATTTTCGATGATCAACAGATCAATTTCATCCAGGTTAAAGTTATCCACCGCTGTTTTAATCACATGGGCCGCCAGATGACAGTCACCCCCGAAGGCATCCGTATTGACTTGCACCACCGGTGCACCGCTGACAGCCAGCCGGTCGGCATCGTTGGAGGTGCAGATATCTCCCACAATCACGGCACTTCTCACATCCTGCATGATATGCGACAGTGTTTTTTCGAGAATAGCGGTCTTTCCGGATCCCGGCGAACTCATGACATTAACGACAAAAACATCTTTTTCAGCAAACATGTCGCGATTCTGCTGAGCGATGGCATCATTTACGTCCAGTACCTTACGGACGATCTTTATTTCCCGGGCCCCCCGTTTCTTGCCCTCCGTGGCAACACCTTTGCCGGCATGAAAATGGCTATGCTTTCGGAAATCTTTGTGGTGGTAATATCGCTGGGTTTTATACATATCAATCGGCATCTGTGGTGTCCTCATCGACAACTTCGATGGAAATGATATCCAGTTCCCTGCCGGAGATAATCTCCACAGAACCGCTGCTGCATTGTCCACATTTAAACACCGGTTCGCGAACGGTCCACTGTACATGACAATCGGCGCATCTTGCCACAACCGGAATTTCTTCTATATGGAGATCCGCATGATGCAGGGGGGTATCCTGGACTGCAATTTGAAAACAGAAATGAAGGCTTTCGGGGACGACGGCTGCCAGCTTTCCCACTTTCAGATTGACCCTGTCAATCCGTGCATTTTCCAGATCCCCAGGTATTGAAGCGATGGCAATCTCAACAATCTGCATCGCAATACCCATTTCATGCATATATAAACATTTCCATGATATTATGAAAAAACCTCTGCACACAACTCCCCAAAGGTGCCGAGATTCTCACAGATATGAATTCCCGCGGCCTTCATTGCATCAATTTTTCCCTGGGCGGTTCCGCTGCCGCCACTGACAATGGCCCCTGCATGCCCCATGCGTCTCCCGGGAGGTGCCGTCAGGCCGGCAATAAATCCCACCACCGGTTTTGTGACATGCCGGGTTATAAATTCAGATGCTTCCTCTTCGGCAGTCCCGCCGATCTCTCCGACCATAACGATCCCCGTGGTCTCGGAATCTTTTTCAAATGCATCCAGGCAGTCGATGAAATTCGTGCCGTTGACCGGATCGCCGCCGATACCGATACAGGTGGTCTGCCCGATTCCCTGGGCGGTTAACTGGTGCACCACCTCGTAGGTCAGGGTTCCGGATCTGGAAACAACGCCGATGGGTCCGCCGGGGGTATGGATCGGCCCGGGCATGATTCCAACCTTGCACTGGCCCGGTGTAATGATCCCCGGACAATTGGGACCGATGAGTCGGGACCCCGAACCCGCCATGTAATTTTTAACTTTCATCATATCCATAACCGGAATGCCTTCGGTGATGGCAACGATAATTTCAACACCTGCGTCTGTCGCCTCCATGATGGCATCGGCAGCAAATGCCGGGGGGACAAAAATCATGCTGCAATTGGCCCCGGTCTGTTCGACAGTCTCTCCAACGGTATTGAATACCGGCACATCGTCCATTTTCTGGCCGCCTTTGCCCGGCGTAACACCGCCAACCACATTTGTGCCGTATGCAATACACTGGCGTGCGTGAAACTGCCCTTCCTTCCCCGTAATTCCCTGGACCAACAAACGTGTATTATTGTCAACGAATATGCTCATTCTTCATTCCTCGATATTTTTGTCATTTGTCATCGGTCATCGGTCATTTGTTAATATCCGATGACCCTTGACAGATCGCGGGAATACACTCCGCGAAATTAGCGCATTACAAAAACCAATGGGCGGTTTTGAAATGACGCCTAGTGACCGGTGACCAGCTGGGCAACTTTCTCTGCCGCATCTTTCATATCGGCAGCGGTAATCAGATTGAGCCCGGATTCGGCTAGAATTTTCCGGCCCTCTTCCACATTGGTCCCCTCCATCCGTACCACCACAGGGACACTGATTCCGATTTTTTCCGCCGCACTGACAACGCCTTTTGCCAGCACGTCGCAGCGCAAAATCCCGCCAAAAATATTGATCAGAATTCCTTTGACATTCTCGTCACCGAGCATGATTCGAAAGCCGTTCTCAACCATCTCGGCACTGGCACCGCCACCCACATCGAGGAAGTTTGCCGGCTCGGCGCCGGCAAGCTTGATGATATCCATGGTCGCCATTGCCAAACCCGCGCCGTTCACCATATTCCCGACGTTGCCATCCAGTTTGATGTAGTTGAGATTGAACTTGGAGGCTTCGACCTCCAGAGGGTCTTCTTCGTCAATATCACGGTAATCCAGGATATCCTTATGGCGATACAGGGCATTGTCGTCAAAATCGACTTTAGCATCCAAAGCAATCACTGTCTCCTCGGCCGTCAACACAAGGGGATTTATCTCTACCAGCGAGCAGTCGTAATCGATAAACAGCCGGTAAAGATTTCCAAGCATTGAAACAAACGGTTTCATTGCCGTTGGGGGCAGCTTCAGACCAAAGGCCGCTTGACGGCAGTGATAGGGCTGGATACCCACCAGGGGATCGATGTACACCTTGATGATCTTTTCAGGAGTTGCAGCAGCCACCGCTTCGATATCCATTCCACCGGCCTCGCTGGCCATAACAACGACCTTGGCGGTCGCTCTGTCCGGAATAATACTCAGATAGAGCTCTTTTGCAATGTTCAGCCCCTGCTCCACGAGCACTTTTCTGACCGTCTTCCCTTCAGGACCGGTCTGGTGTGTCACCAGGTTCATTCCGACGATATCGCCGGCGATGCTCCCAACTTCATCCACGGACCCTGCAAGTTTAACACCGCCGCCTTTACCCCGGCCGCCGGCATGGATCTGGGCTTTTACAACCACCGGAAATCGGCCCAGGTTTTCGGCGATCCCCCGGGCTTCTTCCGGCTTGAACGCCACGCCGCCCTCCGGAATAGGGATGTTGTATTTTTTGAACAACTCTTTTGCCTGATATTCGTGGATCTTCATGATCCTGAACCTCCTATTTCAAAATTGGGGATTGAATAATGACAAAGAAAAAAAATGCTTGCCAGCTTAGCGTCATTTCAATCTTCAATATTCGATTGTTTCAGCCAATAACACACAGCACATCATCCTTGGCTACGGAATCTCCGCTGGAAAAATTAATCGCCTTGACGGTCCCGTCCGCAGGCGCCTGAAGGGCATTTTCCATCTTCATGGCCTCGAGGATGACCACCGTATCCCCTTTGCTGACCGCATCTCCCACCTGCTTTGAATATTTAACGATCATCCCGGGCATCGGCGCTTTCAGAGGTGTGCCTTCAACGTCGGCAGGTGCGGGAGCCGAAGGCGCTGCCGGTTTGGGTGGCGCCGGGGCCGGCGCTGCAGGTGCTGCCGGTTTGGATGGCGCCGGGGCCGGCGCTGCAGGTGCTGCCAGTTTGGATGGCGCCGGGGCCGGCGCTGCTGCAGGGGAGACAGGTGCCGGCGCTGAAACCGGAACTCCGGCCGGCATTTGTTGGACATAACTGATCATCGGCGATCCACCGGGTTCTTCCACGCCGACTTCAAAGTATTCGTCATCCACGAACACGTTGAATGTCCGCAGAGCATCGGTCTTGGGGGGGCCTTTCTTTTCGACTTTTTTAACCAGCCGACCGAGTTTTGCCAGTTTAACCAGATCTTCTTCTTCTTTGATCTGTTCCAGAGTCCGGGCCCTGACTTCCGGAGGCGGATCTTCCTTGCCGTATTTCCACTTCAAAAATCGTTTCCCTGTAACCGGAAAAAGGGCATACAAAATAACATCGTCCAAATCCTGGGCCAGACCCTCGGTATCTTTTTGGGCCGGTTCGAGTTCAGGCTCTAAAATCTCGGCAGGCCTGCAGGTAATCGGTTCTTCTCCCCTTTCATAGCCATCCAGTGCTTTCTTTTGAACCTCAGGATCTATGGGTATGGCGGTCTTGCCGTATAAACCAAAGCACAGATCTTTGACCTGGCCGGTAATCATCTTGTAGCGCTCTTTTTCATCGTCAAAGAGCACATTGTTGACGGTCTGTATGCCAACAATCTGGCTGGTGGGGGTTACCAGGGGTATTTGCCCCAGTTCTTTTCTGACCCTGGGGAGCTCTTTGTAAACCTCATCGATCTTATGCAAAGCGTCCATTTCTTTTAACTGGTTCACCAGGTTCGAAAGCATCCCGCCCGGCGTCTGGTGCAACAGCACACTGATATCGATGACGGATACCTTGGAATCGTCCAGCAGATGCTTGTATTTGGGCATCACCTTCTTTTCCAGTATTTCGTTGATTTCCGCCAGTTGTTTGATATCCAATCCTGTGTCGCGGTTGGTTCCCAGAAGTGTCATCACCAGCGGTTCTACAGCAGCATGAGATGTCCGATAGGCATACGGCGACATGCAGGTGTCGATGATATCGACGCCGGCCTCGATGGCCTTCAAATGGCTCATGGGAGACATCCCGGAAGTAAAATGGCTGTGAAGATGAATGGGCGGTTTCACCGCCGCCTTTAAGGCTTTGATAATTTCATACGCATCATAGGGGGCAATCAGCCCTGCCATATCCTTTAAACAGATACTGTCGGCCCCCATGGTTTCCAGATCTTTGGCCTTGTTGACATAGTAGTCGATATCGTAAACTTCGCCGCCCAGTCGCGGCTCGGTCATGGAATAGCAGATACAGCCCTGGAAATGTTTACCGCATTCTTTAATAACGCGGACCACCGTTTCGAAGTTACGATAGTCGTTCAGGGCATCAAATGTCCTGAATATATCCATGCCGTTTTCACAGGTCCGCTCAACAAATGCCCGGGCAACGTCATCGGCATAATTTCTGTAGCCCACAAGGTTTTGTGCTCTTAAAAGCATGGAAAAAGGTGTCTTGGTCATGTACCGTTTTAATGTCCGGAGCCTTTCCCATGGATCCTCATTTAAAAACCGGTGCATGGTATCAAAGGTGGCGCCGCCCCATGTTTCTACGGCCCAAAACCCGACCTCGTCCATTTTTTCGGCAACCGGAATCATATCCTCGGTCCGCCCCCGGGTGGCAAACAGAGACTGATGACCGTCGCGCAGGGTCAGGTCTTGTATCTTAACGGGATTTTCAGCCGCCGGCCTGTCCTTGCTGTAATCCATGGTCGTTATTTTCACCTGGTTGTGATCACTCATTTTAAGGTTCTCCTCTTATCAATATTTTTTTATATTCCTATTTAAACGCTGCAACACCGCTTTATATAAAACCGTGAAGCGATCTTATTTAAAGGTTCTCATCTGCATCAAGTTGCGCATCTGCATCTGGGCCTGTCGGCCGCTGGCGCCCCAAAGTCTCACCGGCCCGGCAGCAGATGGAACCGGAGCCGGCTTAACCCCAGGCGCGGCCATAGACTGAATACAGATCGCCTCTTCCTCTGTTATGATATAGTTCAACACTGCAGCTTTTGCGGCTGCGATCTTCTTGCGTTCTTCCATAGTTTCACCATTCTCCATTGACGATGAAATATTGGATATTTGAAAAAAGCTCCTAAAGCTTAAATCGTCAATATTCAGCGGTTAATTACATCGGAATATTCCCATGTTTCTTCGGCGGGAGGACCTCCCTTTTGCTGCACATGATCTCCAAAGCATCGATCAGACGCGGCCGTGTCTGGCTCGGAACGATCACCGCGTCCACAAAACCCCGGCTGGCGGCACAGTAAGGATTTGAAAAGAGTTCCTCGTATTCACTGATCAGCTCCTTGCGCTTGGCCTCGGGGTCTTCGGCGCCTTTGATGGCCCTCCGATGAATGACATTGCAAGCCCCTGCAGCACCCATTACCGCTATCTCTGAGGTGGGCCATGCAAATGCCATGTCAGCACCTAAATCTTTAGAACACATGGCAAGATAAGACCCGCCGTAGTCCTTTCGCGTAACCAAAAGCATTTTGGGAACGGTGGCCTCTGAATAGCACCAGAGAAGCTTTGCGCCGTGGCGAATAATCCCATTCCACTCCTGCTCACTCCCGGGAAGGTACCCGGGGACATCGGCTATGGTCAGCATCGGAATATTAAAGGCATCACAAAAACGGATAAAACGGGTGGCCTTGTCCGAGGCATTGATATCCAGACACCCGGCAAGAACCTGGGGCTGATTGGCGATAATCCCGACACTTCTCCCGTTCAGCCGCGCCAGGCAGACGATGATATTCTGGGCAAAGTACTCATGGGGCTCGAAAAATTCACCATTGTCCACAATTGAACGGATGATATCCTTCATATCATAAGATTGGTGGGGGTTGTCCGGAATAATGGTGTCCAATGCCGGATCGGTGCGCCGGGGATTGTCACCCGTATCGACCATGGGCGGATCTTCCATGTTGTTTGAGGGCAGATAAGAGAGAAGCCTTTTGATCTGATGGATGGCGTCCGCATCGCTTTCGCAGGCAAAATGCGCCACGCCGCTCTTTTCGTTGTGGGCCATGGCACCGCCGAGTTCCTCAAAGGTGATTTTCTCACCGGTAACGGATTTTATAACATCCGGGCCGGTAATAAACATATAGCTGGTATTTTTGACCATAAAAATCCAGTCCGTCATGGCCGGCGAATAGACGGCGCCTCCGGCTGTGGGTCCCATAATCGCTGAAATCTGGGGAATGACCCCCGAAGCCATGGAATTTCGGTAAAAAATCTGGCCGTATCCGGAAAGGGAATCGACACCTTCCTGGATCCTGGCCCCACCGGAATCATTCATGCCCACAAACGGAACCCCGGCCTTGAGCGCCATATCCATAATCTTGCAAATCTTTTTTGAGTGCATTTCGCCCAAACTGCCGGCCCTGGACGTAAAATCCTGGGCAAAGGCAAAAACCGGTCGGCCGTCCACAAGACCATGACCGGTTATAACCCCGTCGGACGAGATATCAATCTTTTCCATGCCGAAATTTACACATCGGTGACTCACAAACATGTCGATTTCCCGAAATGTGCCTGAATCAAAAAAGATGTCCAGTCTCTCCCGGGCGGTGAGCTTCCCCTGCCCTTTCTGTTTGGCAACCGCTTTTTCGCCGCCCATCTGCAGGATCTTTGCTTCGCGTTCTTTTAGATCCTTAATTTTATCTTCAATAATACCCATTACCAAATTCCTTTCATCTTTTGATATTGACCTTTAGGTGGTCCGATGCGACATTCGGCATCCGGTCAATAAACCACCGCTTATAAAAAATCAAATAGAGGATTGCAATGGTCTGCCTTTTTAATCCTAAGGTTTCTGCTAAGCAATCTTTAGATCTATTGAAAATTTCGCTGTTTAATCATACGTATAGATCTCATACTCGCTTTTTTCTCCGAGCAGATGGTCAATTTTCTCCTGGGTTCCCTGTCTCTCATCGCTGAGGACCCATTCCCGCCAGTTGTCCATGGACTGCCAGGTGCTGACCACCAGACTCTCCCCGGGACGGTCGATTCTTTTGAAGGTTTCCCCTGAAATGTAACCGGGTTGTTGCATGGCCAGATTTCTAAGTTTCTGAAGAAGCGGCTTTAGGGCTTCAGCCTTGTTTTTGGGAACAATTCGTTTAATGATTATTTTAACTGCCATGTTGCAATCCTCCTTTCTTTGATTATACCATCCCTTTTGATTTTAAACAGAAGGGTTATTGTCAAGCAAAAAAAGCAAGCGGGCTGCAGCCAATGTGGATGAAGTTTTACCACTCTCTACTTCCTTTAGGATCTCAGGAAGCAATTTTTTCACTTCTGGATTTTGATAAAAACGTTTTCTATAGCCTTCTTTTACAAGGGACCACATCCACTCCACTGCTTGTTTTTTTCGGTTGGCCTGCAACTCTCCGGTAAGCGTAAGTCTTTTGTGATGCGCCAACACGGACTCCCAAATTTTATCAATGCCGATCATTTCTATGGCGCTGCAGGTCAATACCGGCGGTGTCCAATTGGGCGAATAAGGTGCTAAAAAATGAAGCGCTGTTTCGTACTGTCTTCTAGCCATTTCCGCCCGTCCAACATTGTCTCCGTCTGCTTTGTTAACTGCAACGGCATCCGCCAGTTCAAGAACGCCCTTTTTTATTCCCTGAAGTTCATCGCCTGCGCCTGAAATCATCAGCAGCAGAAAAAAATCGACCATGGAGGCGACGGTGGTTTCAGACTGGCCGACACCCACGGTTTCAACAATCATAACATCAAAACCGGCGGCTTCACAAACAATCATTGTCTCCCGGGTTTTTCTTGCAACACCCCCCAACGTTCCCCCCGAAGGCGATGGGCGGATAAATGCATTTCCCTCGATGGACAGCTTTTCCATGCGTGTTTTATCTGCGAGTACGCTTCCGCGGGTCCTTTTACTGCTTGGATCAACGGCAAGCACTGCCACACGATGCCCTTTTTTTACCAGCATGGTGCCGAGGCTTTCGATGAACGTGCTTTTTCCGACACCCGGCGCCCCCGTAATCCCAAGGCGTATGGCCTTGCCGGTGTATGGAAGCAGCAGATCGATAATCGTCCGAGCCAGGTCTTGATGCTCAGAAAGAGAACTTTCGATCAAGGTAATGGTCTTTGCAAGCACGCGCCGATCCAACTTCAGCACCCCTTGAACATAAAATTGGGGATCATCGGATATCATTTTTGTCGCTCAAGAACATTCAAAACCTTGTTTGCCGAATCGGTGACCACGGCTCCTGGCCCAAAGACACCCTTTGCTCCGGCTTGATACAAAAATTCGTAATCCGCCGGAGGAATGACGCCGCCCACAACCACATTAATTTCTTCACCGCCTTTTTCTTTGAGAAACTCGATAAGCTGAGGCACCAGGGCCTTGTGCCCTGCGGCAAGGCTCGACACGCCCACAACATGCACGTCGTTCTCAACCGCCATCTGGGCGGCTTCTTCCGGTGTCTGGAACATGGGACCAATGTCCACGTCAAATCCGAGATCAGCGAATGCCGTAGCAATTACCTTTATCCCCCGGTCATGACCGTCCTGTCCCATCTTGATTACCAATATCCGCGGTCTTCGTCCGTTCTTTTCCTGAAATTCATCGGTTCTCTTACGTATGGATTTAAAGATTTCGCTGTCGGCATATTCTTCGGCATATGCTCCGGATATACACTGGGTCGTGGCCACGAACCGGTTGAAGACCTTTTCAATTGCATCTGAAATTTCGCCGACAGTGGCCCGTGCCCGTACGGCGGGAATAGAGACTTCCAAGAGATTCCCTCCGGAATCGGCGGCATGGGTTATGGCCGCCAGTGTTCTTCGGACTTCATCTTCATTCCGTTTTCTTTTTATCCCCTTTAACTTTGCGATCTGTTCGTTTCGAACGGCTTCTGAAACCTCGAGAATATCTTCCAGCGGTTCTTCTTCGATTTGATATTTGTTGACACCCACAATGACATCTTTCCCCTGGTCGATGCGGGCCTGTTTCCTGGCGGCCGCTTCTTCTATCCGCATCTTCGGCATGCCGGTTTCAATGGCTTTGGCCATTCCGCCGATTTCCTCGACTTCTTCGATAATTTTTCTGGCGGCTTTAATGATTCCGTCGGTCAATGCCTCTACATAATAAGAACCGCCCAAGGGATCGATCACGTGGCAGATTTGAGACTCTTCCTGAATGACAATCTGGGTATTCCTGGCAATTCTGGCGGAAAAATCGGTGGGAAGACCCACCGCCTCGTCAAAGGAATTGGTATGCAGAGACTGGGTTCCGCCCAACGCTGCCGCCAGCGCCTCCAGGGTGGTTCGAATGATGTTGTTGTAGGGGTCCTGTTGGGTCAGGCTCCAGCCTGATGTCTGGACATGGGTTCGCAACATGAGCGATTTGGGGTTTTTCGGGTTAAACCGGCTCATGATTTCGTGCCACAAAAAACGGGCAGCTCTCAACATAGCGATTTCCATGAAAAAATTCATGCCAACGCCAAAGAAAAACGAAAGTCTCGGCGCAAATGCATCGATGTCCAATCCCGCGGCCAGGGCGGCCTTAACATATTCGAGCCCGTCGGCAAGGGTAAATGCCGTCTGAAGAACAGAGTCGGCCCCGGCTTCCATCATGTGATAACCGCTGATACTGACCGTATTGTATCTGGGCATGTTTTTGGAACAGTATCCGATAATGTCGGATACGATCCGCATGGACGGTTCAGGCGGATAGATATAGGTGTTTCGGGTCAGGTATTCCTTTAAAACGTCGTTCTGAATAGTTCCGCCCAGCTGCTCTTGCTTTACGCCCTGCTCTTCCGCCGCAACGATGTATCCGGCCATGACCGGCAGAACCGCCCCGTTCATGGTCATGGAAACCGTTATCTTGTCCAACGGAATCTGATCGAAGAGAATCTTCATATCCTCCACGGAATCCACAGCCACCCCGGCTTTGCCGATATCCCCCACAACCCTCGGATGGTCCGAATCATATCCTCTGTGGGTTGCAAGATCAAAGGCCACTGAAAGTCCGGTCTGACCGGCGGCCACGTTTTTCCGATAAAATTCATTCGACTCTTTGGCTGTGGCAAACCCCGCATACTGGCGGACGGTCCAGGGCCTTCCGGCATACATGGTGGCCATGGGGCCCCTTACATACGGTGAAAAACCCGGAAGGGTGTTCACATGTTCCATCCCCTTAAGGTCTTCTTCGGTATAGAGGGGTTTGACCGGAATTCCCTCAGGGGTCTTCCAGTTCAAATCTTCAAGGGGCCTTCCTCTGAGCTGCTTGGTGGCAAGATCTTTCCATTTCTGCAAGTCAGGATGTTCAGACATGGGGTTCTCCTTTTCTTACTTTTTAAAAAATCGTTAGACGCCGATTACCTTTCACACAATTCTACCAGGACGCCGTTGGTGGCTTTGGGGTGTAAAAAAGCAATTTTTGCGCCGCCTGCGCCTTTTCTCGGTTTTTCATCAATAAGACGTATCCCTTTCTCCTTTAACTCTGCCAGGGCTTCTTCAATATTCTCTACACGGAAGGCCACATGATGCACCCCTGCCCCTTTTTTCTCGAGGAATTTGGCAACCGGCCCGTCAGGCGCCGTCGATTCCAGAAGCTCCACTTCGCTTTCTCCCACCGGGAAGAAGGCTGTGGTGACTTTCTGCTCTTCTACGGTCTCGGTACCTTCGAAGGCAAGCCCAAGGGCATCCATCCATAAACTTTTACCATCTTCGATGCTGTTTACGGCTATTCCGATATGGTCTACCTTTAATATTTTCATAAAAACCTCCTTTGACGGCTTGGTAAAAAGTCTTTTGTGAGCGACAGCGAGGAAAATCAGACTTTTTACGAGTTCATCTCCTTCCAATTTACCTAAATTTTTCCATTACACGCTTAAACCCCGGCATGGCATTTATGATGGTAGGATCGTCCACGCAAAACGCAATTCTGAAATAGCCGGGTCCGCCAAAACCGCTTCCGGGCACCGCAAGAATCAGTTCCTCCTGAAGGGCTTTTACGAACTTTACATCATCAGAAATCGGCGTTTTCGGGAAAAGATAAAAAGCACCCGAGGGTTTAACGAAATCGTATCCGCAATCTGCAAGGCCATGGCACAAAAGGTCTCTTTTTCGGGCATAAACGGAAATGTCCACACTCGCCCCTTGAAGGGATGCCACAACCCGCTGCATCAGGCCCGGTGCATTGACAAACCCCAGTATTCTATTGGTCAGCGCCATGCCGTCTATCAGTTCCCCCTTAAATGACGCTTCGGGATTGACCGCCAGATAACCGATTCGCTCACCGGGGATCGAAATGTCTTTAGAATATGAGGTGGCGATGATGCTCTCTCGATAACTTTTAAAGATGCTGGGAACCGTATATCCATCATAAACGATCTTGCGGTACGGTTCGTCTGCGATGAGGTATAGGGTCCGGTTCAGTTTTTCCCCTTTTTCTTTTAAAAGCGTTCCGAGTTCATCGAGACTCTCTTTTGAATACACCTGGCCGGTGGGATTGTTGGGTGAATTGATAAGCACGGCCTTTGTTTTTTCGCCAATGACATCGGAAATCGCCCCGATATCCAGGGAAAAATCGGGTTTGGTCGAAACGGTTCTTAGACTTCCGCCATGATTGTCCGCGTAATATTTATATTCGACAAAATAGGGGGCCGGCGTAATAACTTCGTCGCCTGGATCGAGAATTGCTTTCAGGATAACGTTCAGAGCGCCGGCAGCACCACAGGTCATGATCACGTCATTTTCCGAAACCTGAACCTGTTCCTCCCTGGAAAGAAAATCCGCCACAGACTTGCGAACATGGGGATAACCCACATTCGGCATATATCCATGGCCTTCCGAACTTGAAGACAGCACAGCGTCGTTGAGCGCCGCTTGAAATTTTTCCGGGGGTTTCAGGTTGGGATTGCCGAGACTGAAATCAAACACATTTTCAACCCCGTGTTCCGCTTTTAGGCGTGCGCCCTCTTCAAACATTTTACGGATCCAAGAAGATCCGGATAATGTTGTTTTGATATGCTTGGCAATGGTCATGTTAAACCCTTATATTGATTTCTCGGAAATTATATAGAAGCTATCTCAAAATAATCTTTTGGCCCAATCTCTGCGTTGGAACCTTGTTTTAAGTCCTGGACATACTTGAAGTATGCCTGCGGGTTAAAACTCGGCTCCGCCTTGATCTTGAACCAAAATCTTTATTTTGAGATGGCTTCTAAGAACCTGAGTTTCACACCTCTGAAAAAGCAGTGCCGCAATCCGCCGATTCGGTTAACAAACGTTTCGATCTTGGAGGGGTGGATAAAACCCGGGCAAAAGTGGGTCTAAAAAAAAGAATCGTATCCAACAATTATCAAAAAATCCTATGACTTGCTTAACCTTTTTAATATATAAATGTTATAATAAAATTTGCAAGCTCTTTGTGTGAAAATTTTGAAGCGCCCCCAAATGGTCACTGAACGAGCAAAACGGATGTTTTACGAGACCATCAAATTTGATACGTCCCCGGAACGAACTTTTAACGAATTTCTATTTTGGGGCCGCTTTGTTTTGATAAAAACCTTTTTTGAACGCCTCAAATCTGTCTTGGCTTATTGCGGTTCGCATATTCTGCATCAGGTGTGTATAGTAATGAATATTGTGGATCGTATTCAGACGATACGCAAGCAGTTCTCTGGCCATACAAAGATGCCGCAGATACGCCCTGGAATAATTTTGACAGGTGTAACAGGTACATTCTGAGTCTATCGGTTCCGGGTCGTACTTGAAACGTGAGTTACAGATATTTATGGCACCGAATTTTGTAAACATCTGACCGTTTCTTGCATTCCGGGTGGGAATGACACAGTCGAACATATCACCACCAAGGGCAACAAGTTCTACGAGATCCTCGGGGGTTCCGACGCCCATGATATATTTTGGTTTCGTGTCGTCGAGGATCGGAAGTGTAAAACCGGCAATTTCGAGCATGATATCCTTGGGTTCCCCGACGCTCAGGCCGCCGACGGCATATCCGCTAAAACCGATTTCCATCAGCGCATGGGCTGAAGTTTCTCGCAAATCTTTGAACATACCGCCCTGTACAATACCAAACAGGGCGTTTTTCTCGGTTCCAAGTGCGGCTTTGCACCTTTTTGCCCATTGTGTGGTCAGCTGGAGGGCTTTATTCGCCGCATCCCGTCCGGTGGGATATTTTATGCATTCATCGAGGCACATAATAATGTCAGATCCGAGGCAGAGCTGAACTTCCACTGATTTTTCAGGGGTTAACATATGTTGGGAACCGTCGATATGGGACTGGAACAAGGCGCCCTCTTCGGACACTTTTCTAAGCTTTGCAAGGGAGAAAATCTGAAAGCCGCCGCTGTCCGTTAAAATGGGACCGTCCCAATGCATGAAACGGTGGAGGCCGTTAAAACCGCGGATCACATCACAGCCCGGTCTGAGGTAAAGATGATACGTATTTCCCAGGATGATCTGGGCCCCGCAGTCCAAAAGTTCTTCGGGGGTCAGAGATTTAACCGAGGCCAGGGTTCCCACCGGCATAAAAACCGGCGTCTTTACTTCACCGTGAGCGGTCTGTAAAAGCCCCGCCCGGGCGCGTGTTGTGGCGGATTTGGAAATTACCTTGAAATTGGACATCATATCTATACGATCAACATCGAATCCCCGTAACTGAAAAATCGATACCTTTCCCTTATGGCGGCTTCGTAGGCCTTCAAAACCGTTTCGCGACCCGCAAACGCCGATACCAGCATCAGCAGTGTCGATTTTGGCAGATGAAAATTTGTAATCATTGCATCGACAACGTTGAACCTGTAACCAGGGTATATGAAAAGATCGCAGTTTCCGCTGCCATGGGCAACACCCCCGCTCTGGTTCGATATGTATTCGAGTGTACGCACGCATGTCGTGCCGACGGCCACAATTCTGTTTCCCTTTGCTTTTTCGCGGTTGATGACATCCGCCGTCTGTTTGCCGACAGAATACCATTCAGAATGAATGCGATGGTCTCTAATATCGGACACCCTTACGGGCAAAAAAGTACCGTAACTTACGTGAAGGGTAATTGCAACAACCTTCACCCCTTTATTCCTGAGTTTTTCAAGAAGGCTTTCAGAAAAATGAAGACCTGCCGTGGGTGCGGCGACGGCGCCCTTTTGTGAAGCATAGACGGTCTGATAAAATGTCCTGTCATCCTTGCTATCGGTCCTTTTAATGTAGGGCGGCAAAGGGATTCGGCCGATCCGGTCGAGGACTTTTTCAAAACGACCGTTGTATAAAAATTTTACCCGATAAATTCCGTCGTTAAAGTTGAGAATTTTTGCTTTTAATCCCTGATCAAAAAATAATGTGGCACCGTCTTTCGGTCTTTTGGATGTTTTTATCATACACCGGCAAACAAATTCACCCGTATCGATCCGGTCTTTGCCGCCGTCCGGATAGCCGAGAATAAGAACTTCGGCCTTGCCGCCGGTCTCCTTTTGGCCGAGCAGTCTTGCCGGAATGACCGCTGTGTTATTGATAACCAGAACGTCCGAAGGGGAAAGGAGATCGCAGATATCGTAAAAGCGGTGATGCGCCAGCATCTTAGTTTTCCGATCCACCCACAAAAGTTTTGATCGGTCACGCTGTGCCACCGGATTTTGAGCAATGAGTTCTTCGGGGAGAGTGTAGTTGTAATCCTCCAATAAAAACATGTCGCGCCGGTTTTCCTTTTTTAAATGATTATTCTCCGATGGTCGACTCAATGGTCTTTTTTGCCTGCTCAAGGCCGTCTATAACACTTGAACGATCCTTTCCCAATGCAACAATACGGGCAAAAAAAGAGCCGTCCGCCACGATAAAACCGCCGCCGATATGATCCATAATTAAAACATCTTTTTTCAGCTGGTTTTCTGCAATTTTTTTAAAAGATTCACGTTCTTGCCCGTTATGGGGAATCGTCGCGCAGGTATTCACCGAATGATGGATTTTGTAATTGTACGTTCCCCAGTGGATGTTATTTGGATTTTCTAACATCTCTTGGATATTTTTCGGAAATCTCTCTTTTTGAACGGCATAATACTCCAGTTCCGGAAGCATGGCCGATCCTTCGGGCAAGTTATTTTCAAGTACACAGCAAAACTCCATGACGGTTCCCTGTTTGCGGGCATTTACTTCAAGAAAAAAAATGTGCCCGCCGGGGTCCACCAGGTAATCGCAGCCGAACATGCCGCGAAAACCTTCCCGGGCCAGCCATTTCCCGATCTTGCGTGTATGTTTTTCAAGTTTGGACACACACCCTTTATTTAGTATCGTCGGGAAGATGGAACCGACGAACTGAGTCCCGTTCTCAATAAACTGATCCGCAACGCCAGCGATATAGACATCATTTTCATTGGCGACCACACCCAGAACCGTGGGGTCATGGTCGTGGGGGATGAATCGACTGATAAGATAGTTTTGTTTTTTATCCTTAAATCTTTCAAAGATATCGTCACGACGGTATGCAACGATGCTTTTCAATCCGCCGGAGCTGTATTCCTCGCTGACAAAAATACCTTCCGTCCAGGTTGACCAGAGTTGATCCGTTGTCGTTAGAAGTTCGTCCAACCCGTTACAAATTCGATAGTCCACCATGGGGAGAAGATTTTTACAGGCTGCGTATTGGAATATCTTGCTGTTCAGTCTGTCGGATATTTTACTGTCAGGACCAATTATGGAAACACCGGGCAATTGGTCGAAGTTCATTTCCGGCATGCTCTGGTACATATAGATGTATAGTTTTTTCTGTCTCTCAAGTAAATTTTGCACCAATTCTTTAACTTGATCGTTGCTTGAGACGCTGGACAAGAATTTTTTGATCGGTATTCTACAGCTTCCTTTTCGACCATGTATGCGCGAAAATTCATCCACCCGTGGATTGATAACCATCAGGTTGGGATAGGGGTATTGGGCCAAAATATCCTGGATGATTGAAATAAAATCAATCTTTCGGTTGTAAATTTTAGAAAGTGCTTCCTTAAGAAAAATGTTTGGCCCGTAATTTTTTATGGATCCGATATACAAAAAATAATGGGTGTCTTCTTCCAATTGATAATTAGAAAAATAAATCTCAGACATCATATTTCCTATTCAATATAAGAGACGACCCTTATCCATAGGTTTCCGCAACGTAATCTATGATTCGGCCGGCGATATCCAGTCCGGTGGCTGCTTCGAGGCCGGTAAATCCGGGCGTATAATTGACTTCGATAACCCAGACCTTTCCATAGGGGTCCACAATTAAATCGACGCCGGCGATTTCAAGCCCAAGGACATCTGCAGCCTTCAATGAAATATTCTCCCACTCGGTTGCAAGGTCCACAGGCCAGCTTTTCTTGCTTAAATGAAAATTGGCCCTGAAGTCTCCTGCCTTAGGTTTGAGTTTCATGGCGCCGACGACAACACCGCCGATGACCAAAACGCGGATATCCTGCCGGTTATCGGGAGGAATAAATTTTTGTACCAACATGCCTTTGCCGGGCTCAAGATTATTATGAAGGATCAACCTTGCTTTGTGTTCCGTGTCAACCAGAAAGACCCCCTCTCCCACACGGCCGCTGACCTGTTTAACCACCACCGGATACCCTCCCAATCGGGCCAAAACGGATCCAAAGCCCTCATTGGAGTTGATGAGTCCGGTATCCGGAATCGGCAGTTGAGCGGCAGATAACGCCTGAAGGGTGAGAAATTGATCTTTTGCAAGGCGGATGGCATCCAGGTTGTTGACCAGGGGAATCCCCATCTGGCGGAAATGGGGGACCAGGGCCAGACTGGAATCGTTTACGGTCGAACCCTGCCGGGGCAAAACAACATCCAATATTCCAATATTCGGGATCCCCACCATGCCGGGATCGCCGCCCTCTAAGATGGCCCACACCTGTAGCGGATCCACCACAATCAAACGATGACCTCTTTGGGCCGCCGCTTCTGACAACCGCTTTGTGGGGGGGTATTCATAGCCTTCGGCGGTAATGATGCCTATGTTGATGCCCATATTCTCACCTTTCTGATGAATAATATTGGTTCTTCTCCAATTTAGTTGGAGAAGAGGGTCCAAGGATTTGATGAATCAAGGGTGCCAGTGGTCAAGGATCCAAGGGTTTGTTTTCTAAAGACTTCATCAACACCTTTAACATTCTTTCGATTTCTGCGATGTCTTTTTTTAGTGTGCCCAACTCACTTCTTTGTAATTCTTTAGCATTTTCACTCGAACCCTTGAATCCTTGAATCCTCGAACCCTATGAGATTAAAAGTACTTAGTTGGAGATGACACACTTATTTTATCCCTAATTTGCTACACCTAATCGAGAGATGATACATAATTTTATAATGAAGCCCCCAGTTTCACGAAAAACCGTCGATAAACTTGGTTACCATGGGGGTGAGGTAGGTAATTTGTGTTGAATGTGAATGGCGGTCGTCCTGTTGTGCTACGGCAGCGACTTTTGCATACAAATAAATCCTATCTTCTTCTCCATCACCGGTAAAATCGATCCGTATCTCTTGCAGAGGGGCGATTTTTTCGGCAACAAGGACCGTTGCCCACGGGGTTGAAAAATGCGTCAGTTCTGCACTCAACCCGGATGATCCCGTCTTTTTTCCATGCATTTTATGCAAGATAACCGGAATCGGTGTCTTCAAAGGTTCTGCGTGTTCGATCCGGTCCGGCAACCTTAAATTATAGGATCCTTTAATACCGACCACATCATAGAGATCGATATCTTCTTCGACACCCTTAAATCTTACCGGCTGGACCCCGCGAACGACCACCATATCCTTTACCTGTTCGTAAGTAGACGGTGTAATCAGAACCTGCCCCCCTAACGTAGCCCCCTCTACCCGCGATGTTAAATTGATATTGTGCCCAACAACGCCATATTTGGCGCGTTCTTTGCTCCCGATATTTCCGACGATGACCTCACCGGTATTGATGCCGATGCCCATGAACAGCGGGGGGAGTCCCTTCTCGCTGTTTTCGCTGTTTATCCCTTCCATGGCCAGCTGCATGGCCAACGCACAGGCCACTGCCCGAGCCGGGCCGTCACCATATTTGATCGGTGCACCGAAAAACGTCAGAATGGCATCGCCGATAAACTCATTGATGGTGCCTTTGTATTGGCCGATAATTTTGGACATTCGGCTTAAATAACCGTTTAGAACTTCAATGACCTGATCAGGATTTAAATGTTCACAAAGGGGGGTGAACCCCCTCAGATCGCTGAGCATAATCGTTACTTCTCTGATTTCACCGCCCAATTTAAGACCATCTGATGTGTCCAAAAGTTCTTCCACCACTTCTTTGGTGACATACCGGCCGAAGGTGTCCCGGATGAAATCCCTCTGGCGCAATCCTTCCATCATTTCGTTGAATGCTGCGGTTAATTGCCCGATTTCGTCCCGACTTTTTACGTCTATAGCATCACGGTAAGGCCCCGTTTCGGTCACTTGGATCGCCGAGTTCGTCAGATCCATAATCGGTCGTGAAATACGTCGTGTCACCACAATTAACAGAAGCAATAGTCCCATAATCAGCGATATACACAATGCCGCCATTTGAAGGGTTAGTTTATCGAGGGGTTTTAAGACGGTCTTGGCCGGAACACTTAAAACAAAACAGATGGGAGCGTTTTGAACGCGATGAAATCCCAGGTACCGCTGTTCGTTCAAGTAATTGCCCAGATACTGTTTGTATTGAATTTCCGTTTGTTTAATATCCTCGGACAACTGCTCGTCCAATTCTACACCGGTAATACCGATATCCGAACCGATCATGTCTTTGTCCGGGTGAAGGAGGACCACGGCGTTGGCGTCGACCAATATATTTTGACCGTTTTCAAGAATGGGAAGGTTATCCATCAAGCTGCGAGATGCTGATTCGATATCCACGTCCACTCCGAGAACGCCCATCAATCCACCGGCATGATTGACGACTTTATGATATAAGGTGATGGTGGGACGCCCGGTGCCGGCATCCAGATAAGGTTCTGTCACACCTTCCATAACGCCGGTGGGCAGACCCAAGGCACCCAGATACCACGGTCTGGTTCGGGGGTCATAATCCTGGGGCAGCGGTGTGGTTTTTGCCCGAACAAACTTTCCATCCGGAAATCCCAGGAATATCGAAGTCGTTGCTCCGCCGAGCAGATCCTTGATCTCGACAAACAGACGGTGCCGCTCCGAATCATTTTTCGCTTCCAACCTTTCGGTGATTGCCATTAACTCGAGTGTGGATTGAATCTGAACGATTCGAGTTGAAACCTGTTCAGCTGAGGCCCGGAGGAAATTTTGCCCGGATATCTTCATCTGATCGATCAGAAGTTTATGCACCAGCAGATAGCTTGACAGCGATAACGCCGACAATATGAATACAACCGGAATGATAATAAAAACAATAAACTTACCGGTCAGGGTTTTCATAAGTTAGTGTCCATCCACAATTGTTAAATAGGCACGTTAAGTTTCCAATTCATAAATGAGCAATTTTTGTTCGGATCTTTCTGTAGCAAGCCGTCGGAATTTTCTTTTTTGAGCGGCCGATCCATCCCCCTCACCGGCGAGAGCGTTGCGGGCAGGCCTTATATTGCTAAGGAGTTCATTAATTATTCGGCATTGAGCAAACGCCCCTCATTGGCGCACACCCCATTCGTAAATATCCAACCCATTTCATAGCGGCTGTCAATTTAAACGAAATATCACGAAAAATACTGATAAACGCAAGAAAAATAAGAAATACTGATAAAAATAATCAACATCTACTGGAACATATTATTAAAAATCAATCAAAATCAAACAGCCCGTATTAACAGTGTTTTCACAAAACTGTTTGACTTAAAAGGCATAAATTAATTAAAGTTGAGAAGTTCTCATTAAGGCGGCACAAAAAATTGACCCTAAATAATTCATGGTGTTGCAATGAGCAGAAGAACCACACCGTTGAAAAACTTTTCAACCTTTTCCGTATGCCTTTTAATCGTTTTAAGCAGCATCTTTTTTTCTGTTTCCGTTTTTGCTTTCGAAAAAACATTGACCAATTCTTTGGAGATGGAATTTACCCTGATACCATCCGGGACTTTCACCATGGGCAGCCCTCCGGATGAACCCTATCGAGGCAGCTCTGAAGTCCAGCACCGGGTTTCCATCACCAGGCCATTCTACATGCAGACCACCGAAGTTACGTTAAAACAATGGCGATCCCTTATGGAAAAGCGCTTGTTGGTGCGCCGAAAAGGTTCTGATAACATGCCGGTTACCCAGGTCTCCTGGTTCGACTGTATGGAATTCATAAAACGCCTAAACCGGCTGGGCGAGGGAAAATATCGGCTCCCCACAGAGGCGGAATGGGAATACGCCGCCAGGACCGGCACCCGAAGCGCTTTTATCTGGGGAGACACCATCGATTGTGAAAAGGCCATGTATGGAAACAACAGTCTCAAATACGATGTTTGCCAGCTTTATATACAATCCATCGGCTTAGAGATCGATCAGCCGGCACCGGTAAAAAGCTACCGGCCCAACCCGTGGGGGTTGTATGATATGCACGGCAATATCTGGGAATGGTGCATGGACTGGTATGGAGATTACGGCAAAATTCCGGTAACCGATCCCAAGGGCCCGGATTCAGGAACCATGCGGATACGCCGTGGCGGGAGCTGGTTTAAACACGGTCATTCATGCCGGTCGGCCAACCGGTCTTTTGGACATCCGGCGACCCGGTATAGAACCACCGGCTTCAGACTGGTCAGGGATCTTCGGTGATGCTGAAATTAGTCGGCAAATGGCTAAAGATTTTTGAAGATGAAATCCACCTGTTCTTGTGGATATTTCTTCTTTTCTTCCTTTTGCGCAGCGCCAACGTCATCTTGAACAATTATGCCGAAACCGCTTTTCTAAAGCGTTTCGGCGTCGAATATCTCCCCATTGTGTATATGCTCAATTCAATCGCCCTCTTTTTTCTCATGGGGGTGTTGACCGGAATCATGGGTAGAGTTCCGGGCGCACGCATTTTATCTCACCTTTTTATATTCTGCGGCCTTTCAGTCGCAGGAATACGGTTTTTAATCCCTTTTGGCTTTGATCTGATCTATCCGGCGCTATTTATGCTAAAAGCCCAGTATGAGGCGTTACTTGGGCTTTTGTTCTGGAACATGGCCAACGATCTTTTCAATACAAGACAGTCCAAACGACTTTTTCCTCTGATTACAGCCGGCGGCGTCATCGGTACAATGCTCGGAAGTTTCGGCACACCGTTTCTGGCCAAGGCCGTTACACTCGACAACCTTCTGCTTATCTACATGGGAACCACCCTGATCGGGGCCGTTGTCGTCAGACAAATGGGAAAAGTTTATCCCACACTTTTATTTAGTGATGAAAAAGCCAAAAAATCGACGTCCCGGGGCAACATCATTGAGGAATTCAAAAAGATTATCCCTTTAATGAAGGAGTCCTCACTGATCAAGATTTTAATCTTATTGACCTTTCTTCCCAACGTCATCATTCCCATAATGAATTATCAATTCAACTTTGCGGTGAATGCACAGTATGCCACCGAATCGGGTATGATACATTTTTTCGGCATGTTTCGCGGGTCTCTAAACGCCATCAGTCTGTTTATTCTTTTGTTTGTCGGCCGCATATACGGTCGTTGGGGGCTGCCGGTGGCATTGATGTTTCATCCCGCCAATTATATTTTGGCGTTTCTGGCCTTTTTGTTCAGGTTCGACATCTTTTCGGCCATGTATGCCCGGATGTCCACCATGATTCTGAGAACAACCATCAATAACCCTGCCAGAAATATCTTGATGGGGCTGATTCCCACATCCTTGCGTTCTATGTTAAGGCCCTTTCTCAGAGGCACGGTGGTGCGAATCGCATTGCTCATGGGATCCGGTATGATATTAATTTCCGAAAAACTGTTCCATCCCAAGTATTTGTCCCTGCTTGCCATCCCATTTGCAGCTGCGTGGCTTGCCTCGGTCTTTGCGTTAAAAAGGAAGTATTCAAAAATCCTTCTCGACCTCATATCAAAAGACATGTTCGATTTGAAGGCCTTGGAGGAAACGGACATGCAACAAATTTTCAGCGGGGGAAAAATAGAGTCCCAGCTGGTTCAGGCGTTTCTCGACGCCCGGGGAAATCGCTCCCTTTGGTATGCCCGCCTGCTTAAATCCCTGGGAATAAAAAATCTTGATCAGCATCTTTTGACCGCGCTGAAACATCAGAAGGGCAGCGCCCGGGCAGATCTATTAGAATTTCTGTCTCCCCAGGCCGGGAAAGAGGCCGCGGATGTGTTGGTGGGTCTGGCAGCGTCTGAAAAAAATCCGGATATTATCGCAGCCGCTGTTAAAGCTGCAAACCGGCTCGATACTGAATCTTCCGCCGCATTCGATTATGAACCCTTTCTCAACAGTAAACATCCTGAAATTAAAGCCCATGCGCTCATAGGACTCTATCGCCGAACACCGGAAAAATACAGTTCGACCATCGCTTCCTGGCTCCGTTCAGAGGATTTGGCCCAGAGGAAGGCGGGCATCATCGCTGCCGGCGGATCAGCGGACATCTCTTTTTGCGACAGTCTCAAAGAGATGCTGGCGGACAAAGAAAATGAGCCGGTTTGGCCGGATATTTTAAATGGGCTTTATGCCCTTAGAGCTCCGGAACTCAATGATCGGGCCCTGCCCTATCTGTCAAATAGTTCGAAGAAGGTGCGTCGGGCGGCACTGGCGGTCATTGAAATCGATGACGATGCGCTTTTAAGAAAAACAATTTCGATGATGGCCGATTCCGACGAAAATATTTACGAACTTGCCAAAAAAAAGATTGAAACAGCCCCGCATCAAAATACTCAACTGCTGGTTGAATCGCTGGTCATTCCCAACCGCAAGGTCAGAAAAGGTATATTCGATTTACTCGAGTCTTTGGATATTAAAGATCTGGATATTTTCCGGTTCGCACAAAATCAGGTCAAGGAAAGTTATCAATACCTGGCGAATACCGTGAGTCTCGAGGCTTGCCCCGAGAACCCTTCTCGAAACCTTCTCATCGATCATTTTAACGAAAAAATGCAGCTTAGAATCGAAAACATTCTGCGTGTCCTGGCCGTTCAGGACCCATCCGGGCAAATAAAAATTATCTACCGGGGATTATTATCTTCAGATGCCCGTAAACGTTCCAACGCAATAGAAGCCCTGGACGATATGGTGGACAACCGCTTGTTTAAAATAATGTTGCCCCTTATGGAAATCTCTTCTCCCCAAGAAAACCTTAACGCCGGAAGGAAGAACTTTGATCTCATCGAATTAGATTCCGAAGAAAAAAATTTTTTTTCGCACCTGCTCACAGATCAGGACTGGGTAACGACAGCATTGACGCTGAATTTGATGCACGATAACAAATCTGAGCAGATCGATCATGATGTCGTACTGGAATTTACCTTGTCTGAAAATAAATTTATACGCGGGATGGCCCAGAGGATCATCGATCAACACGCGGAGGAAGGAGGACAGCATGGCGGATGACGTCACGATTTCGGACAAGATTATGCTTTTGAGAGGCATCGATATATTTGAAAGCCTGTCGGTGAGCGAACTTGCCGCCATCGCATCGGTCGCCGAAGAGATCGACTGCACGCCGGGTGAAATCATCATTCAAGAAGGAACCGTCGGAGACACCATGTACCTTGTGGTCAAAGGAGAGGTGTCGGTGATTAAGGATCTGGGCGGAATAAACGAGATTGAGATCGATCGAATCAAAGCCGGTGATTATTTTGGTGAGATGGCCCTCTTTGAAGATGCGGTTCGATCGGTAAGCATCCGGATTGAGGAAACATGCAGATTTATGTTTTTACATAAACAGGAATTCAAAGAACTTGTCCGGGAATATCCACAAATAGCCCTGGAAATTTGCAAGGTATTGAGCGGCCGAATCCGTAACCTCCACACAAAATTAGAAAAACGCGAACTTTCTAACGCAGGGATTTGACAATGAAAATAGCTTTTTTAATGGATCGATTGGAACCCATTGATCCGATGATGGAAACCACCAGTCAACTCATGTACGAGTGCAATCAGCGGGGCCATACGGTCTATTTTCTCGAGCCCCATGATATCTATATCCGGGAATACAAAGTGGTTGCAAGGATGCGCAACATTACCGTACCAACCGACCTTTCCATGAAAAAATATTGGCGATCCGCAATAAAATGCCTGAAAAAGGATGATCTCATATTTGAAACCGTGACCGAACTTGATGCGCTCTTTCTAAGAAAAAACCCGCCGCTCAATTATCAGGCCGTGGAGTTCCTCTCGCCGGTCAATGACCGGGTCTTTATGATCAATTCCACCAATGGACAGATTCTTGGCAACAGTAAACTCTATACACTCAATTTTCCAGGCATCATACCCATGACACATGTATCCAGAGACCCGAAACGATTGAAAAAAATCATCGATGATTTCGGCGGCGCCATGGTGGTTAAACCGTTGCAGCGCTACGGCGGGGAGGGAGTCATCAAGGTCAGTATCCGGGACCAGGAAAATCTGAATTCACTGATCAACTATTATGTGAAAGGGTACGAAGATTACCCGGCACGAGAGCCGATCATGGTTCAGGAATTTCTGGAAAGCGTAAAAAAAGACGGGGATATTCGGATATTGCTTTTGAATGGAGAGATCCTGGGCGCCATGCGGCGAAAACCGATGAAAGGAGACTTCAGGACCAACGTTCATGCAGGCGCCCATGTGTTCAAACACACCGTTACGGAAAGGGAAAAAGAAATCTGCCGGGTTATTAAAGACCGTCTTATAAAAGATGGCCTTTATTTTGTGGGAATCGACGTAATTGGGGATAAACTGGTGGAAATCAACTGCGTCAGTCCCGGAGGAATCCCCCGTATCAACAAGTTGGATGGTGTAAAACTGGAAGCCAACGTCATCGATTTTGTGGAACGGAAAGTTTTGGAGATGAAAGGAAAGAACGATTAGTTTGGAATTGACCGCTTCTATCAGAAAATTATTCTCCGGATCCGCCTGGACAGCCGTCCTGGTTGCCGGCGTGCTGCTAACCGTTCTGTCCTGTGGGGAAAAAAAGGACGCTCGATTTCTCAAAGTCGGACTCCCCGAAGAACCGAAAACCCTCAACATCTGGCTGGCCAGCGATGCCAATTCCAAAAAAATCCTGTCGCTCATTTATCAGCCGTTGTATCTGCGGGATCCTGAAACCCTCAATCTGATACCCTGGCTGGCGTCCGGCAAACCAGAGTATGATCCGGCAACGATTTCCTATACGGTCCGCCTTAAACCCGCCAAATGGTCTGATGGATCGGAAGTGACATCCGCCGATGTGGCCTTCACCGCTTCTTTGATAAAAGAATTTAGAATCCCCCGGTACTTTTCTGCATGGAAATTTATTAAAAAAATAGAAACTCCGGACCACCGCACCGTCCGGTTCTATCTTGAGGCACCGAAAGCCATATTTTTGACCCGAACACTGACGTCATCGATTGTATCCAAAAAAGAATGGGAACATATTTCCCAAGGGGCCAGAACCCAGCAAAAACCACTGAAGGCCCTGATCAATCAAAAAATTGAGACCCCGGTGGGATGCGGCCCGTTTGTCCTAAAAAAATGGCGGCGGGGCACGTATGTTCATCTTCAAAAAAACAGGTATTTTTTCGGCCTTCATCAGAACATCGGCGGTCGAATTCTCGGCCCGTATGTGAACGACCTTCTTTTCAAAGTTTACGGGACCGCGGATGTCGCCGTACTGGCTCTGAAAAAGGGGGATATCGATATGTTCTGGTGGGGAATTCAACCCGGATATATCGAGGACCTAACGCAGCAGAAGAACATTAAAATATTTTACTGTAAAAAAAGCGCGTTATATTTCTTGGGCTTTAACTTGAGAACCCTGCCGTTCAGCGAGGTGAACCTGAGACAAGCGGTGGCCGTCCTGGTTGACAAGGAGTTTATCATTTCTCGCATCCTCCAGGAATACGGTACCCGTATGGACTCTATCATCCCGTCGGGGAATCGATACTGGTTCTGTTCGGATGTCTCCCGCTACGGAGACGGCATGGACCGGAACGAGCGCATTAAAAAGGCCTATCATATCCTTCACACGGCGGGATATACTTGGGACGTACCCCCCGTTGATGAAAGCGGCAGGGTCGTCCCCGGCAAAGGGATACGGATGCCCGACGGTCAACCGATGAAAAAAATCACCATTTTAACGCCACCGGCCGATTATGACCCGCACCGGGCCATGAGCGGTATGATGATACAGGAATGGCTCAAGGCTTTGGGGATAACGGCGGTTTCCCGACCCATGGCATTTGGGGCTCTGCTCGAGCAGGTTAAAGGGCGGCACGAATTTGATGCCTTTATCCTGGGATATGGAAGATTGTCCATGGACCCCGATTATTTGAGAAATTTTTTCCATTCCGCCAACGACAAACAGCGGGGATGGAATATCAGCGGATACAACAACCCCGAGTTTGACCGTATCGCCGAAGAATCTGCAAGTGAGATGAATCGGAAACTTCGCCAAAAACTGATTTTCGAGATGCAGAAAATCATCATGGCGGATGTTCCGTATCTCCCTATTTACAATCCGGCACTCCTTGAAGCCGTACGCAAAGATACCTTCAGCGGTTGGGTGGAAACCTTGGA
>JAQYVT010000026.1 GCA_030145345.1 Desulfobacterales bacterium | reverse complement strand
CCAGCCCAAGGCCGTACTGGAAACCGCATCTGCAATGTGCCCCATCTCCGTGTTGACGGTCTTTAAGAATTTTCGCCGGGCAGGGGTGTTAAAGAAAAGCTGTTTAACGGTGACCATGGTCCCTAGTGGTGCGCCGATTTCCGAAACTTTTTTCAGGGTGCCCCCTTCAACAATAATTTCGGTTCCGGCCTGGGCGGTTGGGTCCCGGGTTACCAGAAAAAATTTTGAAACCGCGGCAATGCTCGGCAAGGCCTCACCCCTGAATCCAAGGGTGTGGATTGCAAACAGATCTTCGTCTTTGTGTATTTTACTGGTTGCATAGCGTTCCGGTGCCAGAAGGGCATCATCCCGGTTCATTCCAATACCGTTGTCGGAAACCCGGATCAGAGACCGCCCCCCTTTTTCCACTTCGATCATGATTCGACTGCTGTCTGCATCCAGGGCATTTTCGACCAGCTCTTTGACCACCGAAGACGGGCGCTCCACAACTTCCCCTGCGGCGATTTTGTTTGAAAGGATTTCAGGGAGTATTTTTATTTTAGACATAATGGGTGGTTATCTATTTTTCTTGTCCGAGCAGTTTGCTGAGTAAAAAGTCCGCATCTAAAGGTGACAGATCGAATTTGACACAGGCCTCTTGGATGACGGCTGTTAATTCCTTTCCGGGATTGTACTTTCTTTCATCAGAGACCCATTTGACGGCTTTTCTTAAATCTTCTCCTGTTGGCTGAATACCCATATTCTGTTTTTCCTTTTTTTTATAACCGCTGATTAACGCGGCCAAATCGTCGGCTCATCTGGCCGGCCATTAAGTTTCATGCCTTTGTCTTTTTATTTCAATCGACAGCGCATTTTCATAGATGTGGTTTTTTCTTATGAAAACCCGTTGCTTGCTCGAAATTGTAGGCCACCTTAAAGAGCTTTCCCTCCTCAAAATGTCTTGCCATTATCTGGAGCCCGATGGGGAGGCCTTCCGATGAAAATCCGCAGGGGACGGAAATACCGGGTATTCCGGCAAGATTTGCCGAAAGCGTAAAGATATCCGACAAGTACATGGTCAGCGGATCATCGGTCATCGCCCCTAATTTGAAGGCCGGTGTGGGCGCCACCGGTGCCAAAATCACATCACAGGTTTCAAAAGCTTTGTTAAAATCTCTGACAATCAATGTTCTCACTTGGGATGCCTTGCCGTAGTAGGCATCGTAATATCCTGCCGAAAGGGAATAGGTCCCAAGAATAATCCGGCGCTGCACCTCGGGACCGAACCCTTTAGACCGGGTGCTTTTGTACATTTCCAGAAGACTGTTGTTGTCTTTGTCCCTGTATCCATACTTGACACCGTCATACCGGGCCAGGTTCGAGCTGGCTTCAGAAGGTGCGATGACATAATAGGCTGCCACCCCATATTCTGTGTGAGGCAGGGAGATTTCAACGGGTTCGGCGCCCAGGGCTTCGATTTTTTTAACCGCACGTTCAACCGCGTCAGAGACGTCCGGGTCAATCCCCTGGGTCGTGCTGTATTCCCTGGGGATGCCGACGACCATGCCTTTTAAACCATTTTCAAGAAAGGACGTATAGTCCGGTACATGCTCGGGCACGGATGTGGAATCCGCAGGATCATAGCCTGAAATAGAATTCATCAATAGGGCGCAATCGGTGACATCCTTTGTCAAGGGACCGATCTGGTCCAAGGAGGAGGCAAACGCGACGAGACCAAAGCGGGAAACCCTCCCGTAAGTGGGCTTCAACCCGACCACGCCACAGTGAGATGCGGGCTGACGAATGGAACCGCCGGTATCCGACCCCAAGGATCCAATACACATATCCGATGCAACAGCCGCCGCCGATCCGCCGCTTGAACCGCCGGGAATCCGGGTCAGATCCCATGGATTATGGGTCAGTTTGAAACCGGAGTGTTCGGTGGACGATCCCATGGCAAATTCATCCATGTTCAACTTTCCAACGATCACGGCGCCGTCTTTTTTCAATTTCTTGACCACCGAGGCATCGTATGGGGGAATGAAATTTTCTAGAATCTTCGAACCGCAGGTTGTCCGGAGGCCTTTTGTGCAAATGAGGTCCTTGAGGGCGATGGGAATCCCGGTGAGGGGGGTAAGGCGGCCTTCTGAAATTGACTTGTCGGCGGTTTCAGCCTGCGCCATGGCCGTTTCAGAGCCCACGGTGATATATGCACCCACGGCTTCATCGACTGTATTTATGCGATCAAGAATTGCTCGAGTCAGATCCTGTGAAGAGATCTCTTTTTTTCTTAAAAGCCGGTGGGCTTCTTGTATGCTCAGTTCATAAAGCTTCATACCTGCTAATCCTTTTATTCTGTGTTATTGCAACGAACTGATTTCAAAGGAGCTTCAGGTGTGATTAATTTTTTATTGAAAACTGTCTGAATGGATTAGGGATCTTTATGAAAGAACCATAATCTATTTGATTTAATGCTAAAACAGTCCCTTCAAGGCAAACCTTTATTAATATCCCGGGCCGGTTCTTACATTAGGAGCCCTTATCCATGAGTTTTTTCAGTAAAAATTTAATTATACCTGAAGCGGCAATATTTTTTAAATCTAAATTCCCCAGGCCAAAATCCAAAATCGTTTACCCCACCACCTTTGGAACAATAAAATTTCCATCCTCTTTATCCGGAGCGTTGGCAAGGGCCGAGTCCCTGTTAAAACTCTGCTGTTCATCATCCTCCCGGAAGGCATTGGTCATGGAAATGGCATGGGAGGTCGGCGTCACCCCTTTTGTGTCAACACTTTTCAACGTGTCGACATACTCTAAAATCGTCCCAAGCTGTTCGGCAAATTTGTCGATCAATTTTGTGTCCACGTCAAGGCGGGAAAGATCTGCCACATGGATCACTTCTTCTCTGCTTATTTTCATTATATCTCCTTAACCCGGATCCCCCCGAAGAAATTGCCACAACGTCACAAAGACACACAGGTGATGAACTCGTAAAAAGTCTGATTTTGCTCGCTCCGCAAGTAATTTTGGGATTCATGACTCGCCTGGCTAAATTGCAAGAACTCGGGCTAACGCCCTCAAACAGCTTGCAATTTTTAACGCCAGACGCGTCATGAATCTTTCTCCAAAATTGCTCGATGTCGCTCACAAAAGACTTTTTACGAAACCGTCAAAGGAAAACTGTTTGTTAAAATTCGTCTTCGTGTCTTGGTGGCTTGGTGGCGAATATGTTTTGCCATAAAATACACAGAATTTATTTTTTGGGAACTATCGCTGAACGATGATCGCTTCTATTTTTTCGTTTTTTAACCGTGTGACGGTGCCGCGGGCTTCAGTTCTGTTTTTAAAATACCCAACCCGAACTCTGTACCAGATGCCCTTATCTGGAATCTTTCCGATACTTCGATAGGCAGGGTATCCCCTTTTTTTTAACTTGGCCACCATTTTGTCGGCAGCCACCGAATCCTTTAGTGAAGCAATCTGAATGGTAAATTTTTTTTTGCCCTCAGCCGATTTCTTAACGTTGACCGTATTCTTTTTTTGGGGGGTCGCAAGCTTTTTCGGCGGGGGTGTTTTTTTTGTTTCTGACTCGGCCTTTTTGGGCGGGCTTGTTTTTCTTTTTTCGGACTCGATCTTTTTGGGCGGACTTGTTTTTTTGGTTCCGGACTCGGTCTTTTCTTCAGCCAATGGCTTGCTTTTTAGTTTGGGGATGTCAGCTTTAAGGCCGTCATCACTGCCGGTTTTTTTCAGTGTCTCGTAAAAGCCCATTTTGGTTTTATCAATGTCCGCATTTGAATCTATTTTGTACTGATCCAGTTCTTTTTTGACAACAGCTTCCTTGAGAGCCGCCAATTCGTTCTGAAGTTTTTCCATATTAAATGTTACCGGCACCGTCTCTCTTCCCACAAGGATACCAAGTACGAACATCCATCCACAGGCAAACAATGTCAAACCGATCCATACGGCCAATCCCTTGCGTGGCGGCGAAGGCGGAGACTTCTTTTTTTTCGGTGAGGTCTTTTCTTTTTTTCCCATTATTTTTTTGGGTTAATATACCCGAAGGGACAATATTTTAAAAAAATTTAAAGTATTGTCCCATTTTTTGTTGCCATGATGGTTCATTTTTCCAAAGGTTTCAATTCATAAAGACTTTTCATTTCCAAGTCAAGACACTTTGAAGGCAAATTTATCTCAGCGTACTTGAAGCTTTTTCCCTTTTATGAGATAATCGGGTTGTAAATAATTGAAAGCATGAAATTGTAGATGGGGATCAGGACCTATTCATAAATAATCGGTGGTCTAAATTAATGCAGGAGGAACAAAGATGCTGGTTAAAAATTGGATGAGCAAAGAGGTCGTAACTGTAGATGCTGATGATTCCATGCAGAATGCCATTTATATTCTACAGGAACAGAACATCAAAAAGCTGCCGGTTATGGATAAAGGGCAAATTGTCGGCATCATAACCGACAGAGATCTGAAAAAAGCCTCCCCTTCTGATGCGACCACACTGGATATGCATGAGCTATTATTTCTCATCTCCAAGATAAAATTAAGGGATTTGATGAAAAAACCTGTTTATACGGTTCAGCCGGACTATACCGTGGAAGAAGCGGCAGCCATTCTTCTGGAAAAAAAGATTTCAGGTCTTCCGGTGATCGATGAAAACAATCGCCTGATCGGGATGATTACCCGCAGCGATCTTTTCAGAGTAATCATATCCTTGAGCGGATTTGGGAAAAAGGGCATCCAGTTTGCCATTCGCATCAAAGACATGCCGGGCACCATCAAGGAGGTCAGGGAACTCATCCACGAATATGGCGCACGCACCGCCAGTATAGTGAGTTCATCGGATAATGCGCCTCCCGATCATTTAAATTTCTACTTCAGAATTTACCAGATCGACAGACAAAAACTTCCCTCTCTTTTAGCGGATATTAAGGAGAAAGGCACCCTGCTCTATATGGTGGACCACCGGGAAAACAAGCGAATCATTTACGAATCTTAATTGGCCGCCACAGAAGATTAACAACCTGTATCCGTAAGACGTAAGGAATCAATTGGTTCGAGGCGCTTTCCAAAGTTCAGATTGGGCAAACGTCATCGCCCTTTAAAGCGGCTAATTAGTTGAAATAACAAATGGTTTTAGTATTGGATTCAGTGGTGGTCATCGGTTTCATTCTCATGCCCGGGGTAATCGTGATCGTGATCTTCAACCTCATACCCCGGATGGTCGTGGTCGTGGTAACGGCGCGGCATGTGATCATGGTTTTTCTCATCCTCAGGATGGATGTGCGCGAAGCGGTGAGTGTGTTCGTGCACGTGTTCGTGAAAATGGTCGTGCTCAACCTCTCCATGCCGATGCTGGTGCGTATGCAGGTGCTGGTGTAAATGACTATGCTCGTGTTCGTGCTGCATTGTCAGGATAGCGCTGCGACTACGGCGACGGTAAGTGTAGGATAACTCGTTGAGGTTGCCGAGTCGTTCATCCTGCAAAAAAGCATGGGTTGGCATATCTTCCAGAATTCGACCCCTGTGCATCACCAGGGTACGGCGGGTCAATTTATTGACGAAAAACATATCGTGGCTGACGAGCAAAAGGGTCACGTCGAGATTACACAGAATATCCAGCAGCAGCTCCTCGCCCTGCGGATCAAGTCCGGCCGTTGGTTCGTCTAATATAAGCAGCTTGGGTTCCATGGCAAGAACACAGGCCAGCGCCAGACGTTTGCGTTCACCGCCGGACAAATGCAAGGGAACACGCTCTTCGAAGCCTTCCAAACAAACCATAGCCAGGACCTGCGTAAGCCGTTTGCGAGATTCGTCCCTCGAATAGCCGAGTTGATGCAGCCCAAAGGTTATTTCTTCTCGGACGCTTGGACAGAAGAGTTGGTCGGCGCAGTCCTGAAAAACCATTCCGACCCGTCGCCAGAGGGTCTTGCGCCATCTGCGTGTCATCAACCGACCTGCAAAATGAAACTCTCCGAGTCCCTGACGCAGGCCGAGCAGACAGGACAACAGTGTGGTTTTGCCGGCGCCATTCTCACCGACGATTGAAATGCGTTCGCCATCTTGAATGGACAGATTGATGCCGTGTAACGCGAGTGTTCCGTCCGGGTACCGATAATGGTAGTCGCGCAGGAACACAAGCGATTTTCCTTCAGATACATCAGGCAAAGTGGGTGTTCGATGGAGCTCATCAAGTGGTTTTGATTGAGCCAGATCACATGATGAGGCAGTGTGAACCAGACGAAAGGAAAAATCGAGACCATGCTCACGCAGTGATTGACGTTGAGAGACCAGTTCGCGCAGTGTGTAATCATGCTGTATGCGACCACGATCGAGGACCACAGCCCTGTCGCAGAGTTCATAGAGAAATATCAGGTTATGGCTGATGCAGATCAGGGTGCCGGAGAAATCCCTCAACAGGTTGAGGAAGACCTCCTCTTGATGTGGATCTAAATTTGAGGTCGGTTCATCCAGGAGCAGCACGTTCGGCTGCATGGCAAGAAGCCCGGCTAAAGCGGCACGCTTTTTTTGACCGAAGCTGAGATTGTGCGGCGCTTTGTACGCCATATCAAGCAGGTTGACGCGTTGCAGCGACTTCCGGGCCGTCTGCTCCGCATCTTGCCGAGACAAACCCTGATGGCGGGGGCCGAAAGCCGTGTCATCCAGCAACGTGTGGCTGAAGAGCTGGTCGTCTGGATCCTGAAAAAGCAGGCCGATCTCCAGCCTGTTCCGATCCAGATGCTCCCCTTTCAACTGTTCCCCTTTGTAGAGCACTTCCCCGGCAGTCGGCAGCAATAGTCCACAGAGCTGTTTAATCAATGTGGTCTTACCGGACCCGTTTTGTCCAACCAAAGCGATTCTATCTCCGCCGGCTATGTCTAAGTCGATACAGGATAAGGCTTGGATATCATCCGGATAACGATAAAACACCCTGCGCATGCTGAATAGGGAAGCATCCAAGGTAGGTTTCTGAATTGGACGCAGAGGTTCATGCATTATGCTTACTCCTTACCAGGCAATCCGGTCATATGCAATCAGTGCCGCTCCAGCGGTCAGCCAGACCGCCGCCAGCAGCAAATCTCTGGTCCGTAAACGCAGCTCGGCCGGTTCCGGAAACCGTCCCCGGTAACCACGCGCCCGCATGGCATCGAAAACCCTCTCGGTCCGTTCGAAGCTGCGAACAAAAAGCATTCCAATAAAATTGCCCACTGCACGTAGCGTTGCCAGATCAGTGCGCTTTCGGAATCCGCGTACTTGCATGCCGGAAGACATACGCCAGGCTTCGTGACGAAAGACATGCAAATACCGGTAGCTGAGCAATACCATCTGTCCAACCATCTCCGGCGCACCGAGCCGGGATAGTCCGTGCAGGGTAACCGGCAGAGGTGCGGTAGACAGCAACGGCTCCATCAACACCGCGATAGCAATTGCTTTGGCTGCAATCGTCGCAGCCAGTCGCAAACCGCGCAGGTTGAAACCGAGCCAGTCCATCCCGTTGAAAACCAGCACCGTGTCACCATTGTGTGCGGGGACTGAAAAGGGCATGACCACTAAAAACATACAGACAAAACCGGTAATCGCCAATAGCCGCAACAGCACCTTGGCAAAGGAAACCCTTGCGACCACCAAAATTATCAATGAAACCCCGATGGCGACCAGCGCCGGCTCCAAGTGACTCAGGGAAGCGATGGCAAAACTGCAAACCAGTATCGTCACGATCTTGCAGCGTACATCCCAGCAGTGCAGTAAGGAAGTACCGCTTCCATCGGCCAAGGGTGGGACCGACCAGTCACGTTTCTCCTCAGGTGCACTGTGCTTGTAAGCAACGCGTCGCAGCCAAACTACCATGATCGTTATCGCTGCTAATGGTATCAACAGCAACAGGAGCAGTTGCCATAAAGGCATCTGGATGTTGATCACATCAGCCATGGGCCGCCTTGGTTTGGCGCAGAAACGACGTTTGCAACAGGGCCGGCTTGACACGGGTCAGAAAGCCGATGGTAAATGCGCTCACTACGCCCTCAACGATGATGACCGGAATATGAGCCAGCAGCGCAATTTTGGCAACGCCGAAAAAATCCTCACCACCGGCAACCAGGAGTATCGCCAGAATAATTGCTGCCAGCGCTGTCCCTGCAGCGCCTGCCAACCCGCCGACAAACGCCTGCCGCAACTGAGTTCGACCTTTGTATCTCTGGAAGAACCAACCGCACGCCAGAGCGGGCAACCCCATCATTAAGGCATTGGCGCCCAGCGCAGTCAAACCGCCAAATTGAAATAGTAAGCTTTGCAGCAGTAGGCCAAGGCCTATGGAGAGAAAGGCGGACGGCCCCAGCAATGCCCCCGTCAGGCCCGGTATGATCAGATGGACGCTGGTCGGTCCAAAAGGCACATGGACCAGCGAAGCGACAAAAAAGGCCGCCGTCATTACTGCCAACTTGGGCAGTTCCTCGTTGCGGGTGCGGCGGGCACTCCAGGCCACCAGCGCAGCACTGGCGACATAACAGCCGACCGTAACGGAAATGGGGAGAACTCCGTCGGAAATATGCATGGTCTACTCCTTACGCCGCGAAGCGATAAAAGCCGCCACCCCGAATAGGCCGAAGATGTAACCGATACCCGCGAAAACGTCTTTGATACCCGGCTTGTCGAGATCCGCGCGCAGGGCTGCGATTTCCCGGTGAATGCGCCTTAGATCGTTGGACAACTTTCTATTTTGTTCATTTAAAAGCGTAATGACCTCCTGAGAGCCCTCCTCCGGAGGGGTCTGCGCAGGAAGTGAGCGTGGCGAGCCCGCCAGACAGATCCACAGGAGGCCAACCATGAGGCCCCTTTGAATAATCGTCATCTCCCAGCCTCCAATTCGGCTTTTTTCAGCTTAAAACTGTTCTTGTGTCCCATGGTTGCTTCAATGACAATGGTCAAATCATCAACCTTGGGTACGGCAAAGTTGAATAGTCCCTTTTTGTCGGTCACCCCTTCCAAAAGCAGGTTATTTTGACTGTCATAAACCAACACCTTACCACCTTCCACTGGACTGCCATCTGGAAAATAGCTCTCGGTATAAACCTTCCCTGCTTCGACATAAGCGAACACGTTGACCTTATGCGCCAGTGCGGTTCCACTGAGCAGTAATGTCACAACAACCAGAATGAAAAGATGCGAAAGTGTTTTCATAACACCATCCTTTTAATATCATTATCCGTAAAAAAAGTGAACCTCCAATATTTTTATTAACTTGTAAAGAAGTCACGGAAAACCAGCTGTCGCTATTTCATATCCTGGGTATGGACCCAGTAGACGGCGCCGATCTCTACTCCTTTTTCCTTGCCGTCGTGTTTCAGCTTCCAGTCGGCTTCGTTAAGTGCCGCAAATCCCCACCAGCCGGCCCTGGGCATGGCGTAACTAAAAACGCCGTTGGCATCGGCTTTGACCACCTGGGTCACGTAGGGGTCCGCCGGAGGGATAACAAGGCTGATATTTCCAGGTGACTCGTTCAGATACTCGATTTCCACCTCGGCAAAGGGGACCGGCTTGCCTTTGAGCAGCACCTGTCCGGTAAAGAGGTTTCCGGTCCATAGTCCGTAAGGACGGGTCATAGGGACGATTTCCGTCTCGAGGCCAACCGGATGATCCCAGCCTTTTTCTAAGCCTAACGCATTTACGCACACTTTAGTGTAATGAACGATGAATAAGTCCTCGGCAGGCTCCCAGTAAGGCGTGGGTTCGACATAGAAGGTATAGTCTCCCGGCCTGCGGATCTTATAGTCGGTGGTCCAGAAGGTGAATTTTTCTTTTTGGTCGGCGCTTTTCCCTTTGGTCGCCTGAAGGCTGTTAAGCAAATCGGTCTTTTTGTCATCATGGACCACGCCGAACTGCTCGGGTTTGACCATTTCCATATAATGCAGCTCCATGGGATGGATGAACTTAATTTGAAGGTTCAAGGTTTTGGGATCATTCTGGGTCACGATGTCATCCGACGGTGTGATAGTACCGAAATGGGCCAACGACGGACTAGCAGCCAACAACACAGCTGTTGCCACCAAGACTGACAAAATTGAATTTACCGTACGCATAATACCTGCCTCCTTTTTTTGGGTTCAATTAATCATAGATTAAAAACCTGTCAATGAATAAATTTGGTCAGAAACCAATTTAGATAACGTCTTTCTAAAAAGATATTCACACCCAATACAGCTAAAACTCTATCGCAAGCTGAGCGATAAAAGAATCTGTCTCTTGGGCATCATCTTCGAATTCTCCGTGCAAGTATTCAAATGCCAGGTTGGTGTTTTTAAATAAGCCCCAATTCAACACTACGCCATACTGGGATTCCGGTAAAAAGTCTGGTCCACCGTCATCAGATCCATCATAGCGAACCGCCAGTTCCAGATTATCAATTATGGTCACACCTAATTCCGCATTCCAGGCCGAGGGCTTACGCTCTTTCGGATCGGCGGCATCATATATTTCTCCGTCTTTGAAATTATCGAGTGCGCCGACATATTCACCAATCAGCTTAAAGCGCTCTAAAAATTTGAAACTGACAAAGGCACTCCAGCCGCCGACCAGCGAATCAAGATTGTCCGGATCCACCACGACCGTATTAAATGTATCCGAACCGCCCAGATTCGAGGTATACGATGCACCGAAAATCAGCTTTTCAAAGGGAGTCACAACGATGCTCCCGACAAAACTGTCGATGATGTCATCTTTGCCCCTTTCCTTAGCGCTACCGTTAAAGGCACCCACCGAAACATCGACCATTTCACCTCCGAATCGGTAACCAGCCACGGCTGACCCCTCGTTGGTCTCTCCCAAAATCAGGGTGTTCGGGTCGGTGACGAAATGAGTGTCGAAGTTACCAAAAGGGATATACTGCCGCCCGGCGATCAAATAAGCGGGAAAGGTTTCCGTACCTACCAGCGCGATAAAGCCTTCATCCACAAAAAGATCGTCTTCTTCATATTTGAACATGACATGTCCGTCGACGTGTTCTGCAATTTTAGCATCCACCACCAGTTCAACGGTGGACAGATCCAAATCGCTGGTTTTTTCATCCTCTTCGGCCGGATCTTTTAAATCGGTTTTCCCATGGCTGGCTTCGACCTCGATGAGCCCGCTGATCTGAATACGATCGTACCACTTGTCGCTTTCCGGTTGTCTTTTGATAGCGTCTTCAAGTTGCTTGATTCGATCTTCAAGGCTTTTGACGCCGCCGACTTTGGTGGTTTGCTCTGCCTGTTCAGACGGCATTGAGTCTTGCGCCATAATGGAGCTGGCTTGTGCGCAAACCAGAATCAAACATGACAACAACAGGATCATTTTCTTCATTTGACACAACCTCCTATTTTTAAGATTGAGCATGCGGACTTTGGCTGAAGCAAATTATCCTTATGGCGCTTTTCCATTTCAAAACAAAAAAGGCCACATGGCCGCTTCCCTTTCTATAAGCATGGACCTTCGTGGCCTTTCTAACTTCAACTCTATTGTCATCTCCGCCACTATCCGGCGAAGAATCTTATGTCTTGGGCATTGTCTTAAAATACAACCATGAGCAGCTTCTACTGCAATTTCAACATTATCATAAACAAAAATTGTCTTACTGACACTTTTCCATTCTGAAACAAAAAAAGCCACGAGACGACGCATCTTCTTGATGCGATCAGCCTTCGTGGCCTGTTGGTTAGCTTTTAATGCTTCCGATGAATTTATGTCTTGGGTTTTGTCTTAAAATACAAACAAGCGCGGCTTCTGCCACAATTTGAGCTTTTATCTAATACTCGAAGCTTTCCGAGAAGTCAAGTTTTTTCTCCAACGATCCGACAGCCTTTTTGGCCAGTCAAATTGAAAGTGGAAAAAGCTTTTTTATGGCCAGACTGGACATTATGGCTTTATCCATCTTCGGTGTTAGCTTGCCTGCCATGCCACTGGCCTGAGTTTAAATGTTCGGAATTTAAGTCACTATTTAAAAGGATGTTGTCCAAACAGCTACATTCACTTTTTTTACCGCTAGGACTTTTTCAAGGTCACAGGGATCGATTTCAACCATAAACCCTTGTTTGCCACCGTTGACGAATATTCTGCCAAGCATCATAATCGATGATTCCACATATACCGGAAGCGATTTTTTCGTTCCAAAGGGGCTGATTCCTCCCACTTTATAGCCGGTACATTTTTCAGCCGATATTGAATCGCAGGGACTGACACGTTTTACTCCGAGTTCACGAGCCAGGCGTTTGGTTGAAACCTCACGATCACCGTGCATGAGAACCAGCAATGGCCGGCGGGAATCGATTTCCATTACCAGTGTTTTTATCACTTCATATTCCGTTACATTGAGCGCTGACGCAGCTTGATGCGTCCCACCATGTTCCTCATAGGGATAAAGATGCGGTATGAAATCGATCTTGCCGGCCCGCAATGCACGCACGGCGGCAGTGACCGGATAGTGTTTCATGGACGATCCCCCATAAGGCAAATCATATCGTTGGGGTAAATTCTGCATAAAAAAAGGGGTTCATCTTCACAAATGACCCCTTTTTCCCAAATTGTCAGAATTGGTTTATGCCAATCCGGCAACCTCTTCTTTTATCGTTACCGCGATCTTAAACAAAGCGGTCAGGACCAGAAAGCCTATGGCCCATATCCCAAGGCCAATAAGAACTTCAGGTAATGTCGGCACATATTCGTTCACATGATGAAGGGGATTCGGTACAAATCCGCCTGAAATCAATCCAAGCCCCTTGTCAATCCACGTGCCGATAAATACGGCGATACAGGCGACAACCAGAACGGTCTCGTTTTTGCGGGTGACTGGATTCACCAGCAGAATAATCGATACCACCATAAATATCATGGATGCCCACATCCAGGGCACCAAGACACCATGTCCATGCAATCCCACAAACAGGTACTTTAGATGGTCCACATGTTCGGGTATGTTGCTGTAAAATACAACAAATACCTCACAGAGAAAGAAGAATACATTGACGCTGATTGCATATGCCACGACCTTGGCCAGTGACTGGATCTGTTCCTTGCCGGGATCAAATTTAGTAAGCTTTCTAACAATCATGCACAGCAGGATTAAAAGTGCCGGACCCGCAGCAAACGCCGAAGAAAGAAAGCGAGGCGCCAATATGGCGGTCAACCAGAAGCCCCGTCCGGGAAGGCCACAGTAAAGATAGGCTGTTACCGTATGAATACTGACTGCCCATGGAATCGAAAGATATATCAACGGTTTTAACCAACCTGCCGGGGCAACATTGTTTCGCTCAGCTTCAAGTACTTTCCAGCCGATAACGATGTTCAGTAAAAGATACCCGTTCAGCACAATCATATCCCAAAAAAGGATCGAGTTGGGAGTGGGGTGCAAAAGGACATTAACAACCCGTATCGGCTGGCCGAGGTCCACAAAGATAAACAGAATACACATGGTAACAGAAGCCACCGCCAGAAATTCTCCCAGAATGGTAATCCTGCCAAACGCTTTATAGTTATGCAGGTAATAAGGGAGAACGACCATGACCGCCGATGCAGCCACACCGACCAGAAATGTGAACTGGGCAATGTAGAATCCCCAGGATACGTCCCGGCTCATGCCGGTAATTCCCAGACCGAATTGAAACTGCCACAGGTAGCAGGCAAAACCAACACCGATAACGGCCAGCAACGCCGCTATCCATCCATAGTATTTCTTTGTTCCTGTCAACGCCTTTTCAAGCATAACCACCTCATACGATATAGAAAACTGATGGGCCCGTACCCAGGGCCGGTTTACGACGAATTGTGTAGTTGCTTCTTAAAACCGCTCTAACTTCTGATTCAGGATCATCCAGGTCCCCGAAAGTCAGTGCACCGTTAGACGCCTCCACACAGGCCGGCAGTTTCCCAACCGCCAGCCTTTCCGCACAGAAATTGCATTTTTCAACAACCCCTTTTGTTCTTGTGGGGAAATCAGGGTTGGTCTCCTTGATAAAGGGGCGTGGATCTCTAAAGTTGAAACTTCTCGACCCGTAAGGGCAGGCTGCCATGCAAAATCTGCAGCCGATGCATCGGTGAAAATCCATCAGCACAATGCCGTCTTCACGTTTAAAGGTTGCCTTGGTGGGACACACCCGGACACAAGGCGCCTTTTCACAATGATTGCATAACGTCAAAAAAGACATGTGTTTGAGTCTGTCATTTAAAAAGTCCGGTTCCTGCATGGGAAATTCATGTTTGAACTCTTCCGCCCAGAGCCACTTGATCTCATGATTCTTATTTTCAAACTTGGGAACATTATGAATCTTGTCACAGATCTCGATCATCGGATCGAGATCTTCTTCTGATTGCAATTTCCGGGTGTCGATGACCAGTGCCCATCGTTTGGCGGTAAGGACATTTTCACCTTTTGCGGTTTTCGGTGCTGCCGTTTCACTAGAGGAAGCCATTACATCGAGGACCGGTTTGGCCCCTAAACCCAGCGCTGAAATTCCAGCTATTTTTAAAAAGCGTCTTCTACTGCTTTTCATCACTTTGCCTCCTTCGGATCGATGTGGCAATCCCAGCAGTAAGGGGTTACCGAAGCATAATTGTGGCACTTGTCACAAAATTCAGCCTTTTCTACGTGACAGTCCAAACAGGTATTGGAAAGACTCATATTAAATTTCTTCCCGCTGGGATTCGTGTAGATCCTTTTGGCGTCCCGTACAACCGTATCCCGCCACTCATTCAGAAGCTGCATGTGTCCCGAGGTCATGTATGCTTTGGGCATCACACACTCTTTGGCGGCTTTCGCCTTCTCACTCAGTTTGGGTTCGGGCGCCGGAGCTGCCTTTCCAAGGTTGTACCAGAAAGGAAAGGTCATCAAGGCCACGAGAATACAAAGGCCGATTACAACTTTTCCTTTGTCATACATCTGCTTTTTATTCGGCATCATCATCCTCCATTCCCGGCAGGGGTTCACTGCGCAGATCGGTGGTTCTCTTTCCTTCACCGGGCAGAATCAATGCATTTGCTACCAGTTCGTGAACGCCGGTTACATCCACTTCAGGGACCCAGTACTCCATTGAAGCCGGAAGCGCCGCCCGGTCGATGGCGCAAATACATGACAGCATATTTACCCCATGTTTTTCATGAACATATTTGACCGCATTGGCCCTGGGAAGCCCGCCCTGCATCCTCAATTCCATGTTTTCGCCGGCATTGAGACCGGACCCGCTGCCGCAGCAGAACGTCTGTTCCCGTATCGTATTGGCAGGCATCTCATAGAAGTTATTGCATACGTTTTTAATAACATACCGGGGCTCTTCCAGCAGCCCCATGCCCCGGGCCGTGTTGCAGGAGTCGTGATAGGTAACCTTCAAATGGTCATTGCGGCTGGTATCAAGATCGAGTTTATCGTGCTTGATAAGATCGGCGGTAAACTCGGTAATGTGGACCATTTTGGTCGATTTGGCGTTTTCGAATTTGGTACCGGTAATGGGGGAAACCGGATCTTCCAGGAAGTCGGCCGGACCGTTCATGGTATCCATATACTGGTGAATGACCCGCCACATGTGACCGCACTCTCCGCCCAGGATCCACTTCACGCCCAATCTTTTGGCTTCGGCGTACATTTTTGCATTGAGCCGTTTCATCATTTCATGGGAGGTAAAAAAACCAAAATTACCCCCCTCGGAAGCATAGGTGCTCCAGGTGATGTCGAACCCGTATTTCTCTTTCAAATAGTGAAACAGCATCATGTACCCCATACAGGTAAACGTGCCGGGGTCGGCAAAAACATCACCCGAGGGAGTAATGAACAGGATATCGGCGCCCTTTTTGTTGAAACTGGGTTCCACCTTTACACCGGTGATCTCTTCGATGTCGTCGGCAAAGAAATCCATCATGTCCTTATACGCATGGGGCTGAATTCCAAGGTGGTTCCCTGTTCTGTAACAGTTGGCCGCAGGCGTGGCAATCCAGTCTATATTTAGGCCGATTAGATTTAACAGCTCCCGGCCCATGATGGTAATCTCTGCCGTATCAATGCCGTAAGGGCAAAAAACCGAGCAGCGCCGGCATTCTGAACACTGAAATAAGTAGTACCACCATTCTTTCAAGACTTGAAGATCCAGTTCTCTGGCACCGATAATCTTTTTGAAGGTCTTTCCGATGGACCCGATAATCTTGCCGGCGGTGGTAAAATCGTTTCTGTATACCGAGCGAAGCAATTCGGCCCTTAAAACCGGCATGTTCTTGGGGTCGCCGGACCCGATAAAAAAGTGACATTTGTCTGCACAGGCACCGCAGCGGACACAGATGTCCATAAATACTTTTATGGAACGAAACCGGTCGAGCCGCTCCCTGAATCCTTTGGAAATTATCTCTTTCCAGTTTTCCGGCAATTGCCAGTCTTCGTCGAAGCAACTCCACTGCCTTGGATAGGGAAGACCGACATATTCAACGCTCTTTGGGTTCGAGGCATAGCAAGCAATTCCTCTCCTGATATCAACAGGGGTATCCATCCATCCCTTCGGTGCAGGTCTATGATCTATTTTTGAAAACAGTTCATCCGGTTTTGGAAGTTCTGACATTATTTACTCCTTTTCCTCGGGTTCCTCCGGCGTTTCCGGTGCTATCATTTTTTCCACAGGGAGACCTACTTCTACCATTTTTTCCCTGAATTCATCTTCATAAGCATCGTATGTATGAATCTTAACCGGGTAATTCCATGGGTTGACATGTCTTTTGGCGCGGCTGTTGTTAGCCAGGTTTCTGGTGGGGCTCATAAAGATTCCCCCCAAGTGCATAAGTTTGCTAAACGGGAAATAAGCCAAAAGAACACTGACAAAAAACAGATGGACATAAAAAACGCCGCCGATCCCTTTTATAACATGAGGGTTAAGGGTCACCAGGCTCATGGTGAATTCTTTGACGCCCACAATATCCACCTTGGTAAAATACCGCATCAGGATGCCGGTAAAGGCGATGCCGAAAATAAGAAAAAGGGGGAAATAGTCCGAGCCCAGTGAAATATACTTCACCTGGGGAATAAGTATTCTTCTTAAAAATAGAAATGTCACGGCTGCCAAAAGGGCGACGCCGGACAACATGAGTCCCGGCATGCCGATCTGCAGAAAACCGTCGAGTTTTGCCAACAATTCCACACAAGCCGGTACCGGTTCGGTAAAAAGTCGCAGATGTCTGAACAGCACGGTGAAAAACGCCCAGTGAAATGTCAACGAAAAAAGCCACAGCCACTTTTCCCATTCATAGGAAATTTTGTCGCCCTCTTTTAGCTCACATTTTGTATTTCTGAACAACGACCGCAAAAAGACAACCTCGAGGATCATCCGCACGACAACGCCGCCGGTGGTGGTCGGATTGTCAATGTTGGCCGATTTAATCCAGGGCAGAGTTTTCTGCTGTCCGCACGTTGTGGGAATTCGGAAAGGCACCGGAGAACGCGCCCAGTCTATAACGCGGTTGATAAATCCCAGAATGAAAATTATGAGCGCCAGATACGGTATGATAATGCCGAAAAATACCTCACCCCCCGGGAAATTAACACCTACATAAGCAAGCAGAAATAGAACGATGACCGCTATGAGGGAATACATGTAACTAATATTCATTATATCATTACCTCACTCAATGGCCCCATGACGACAATAGAATCTATCTCAAATGGTTCACGCCGCTTTAATAAAAAAGCCAGATCACGATTCTACGAAAAATCTATGTATCGTTAGAAGCCTCTTTACATATATTAATGTTAACCAGATCCGGCGTATCCGCCGGGATCTCACTCACCAAGCCCGCCCGCTCGAAAGCCCTGAATGTCCTGTTTTTCATCTCATTGGCTTTGAGTTCGTATATCTTCTCCCTGCATTGCATGTATAAGTTAAAAGCAATCAGGCTGAGCCTATCGATTTTTGACTCGAACAACAGCAGTTCGTTGAAAAGCCGTGCTTCGGAAACTTCTTTCTGTGTATGTTCTCTGATAACATCTTTTAAAAAAAAGATGAAACTGGTGGCTTGTGAAGGGGAAAAATTCTGAATAGCTCTGATTCTGATGATCGGGTCAAGGAAGGAAGTAATGGCTTCATCATCCATATCCTCAAGGAGTTGATCAAATAATGCCTCCAGTCCGCGATAAATGGTTCTGCCGACCGGATTGGCGAAAGGATCTTTCTGGCGCTTTAAAAATTTTGCGGTGTCGGATGGATACGTATCGATCGCCGAGACGAACCACTTTTTTACAATGGCGGTTTTTCCTTGCGCCAGTAGATTATTCAGCCTCATATTTAGGACGGCTCCAAATTCCTAATTCTAGTGTCAATCAGAGGTCAATGATATTATTTTTTTCCTTAATCGGCAGTATCGGCGAAAAAATAAGGATAGATACATTTAAGAGAAGTCCTATAAACATTTTAAATTTTCATGTCAAGGATAAATGAAAAAAAGATGTCTAATATATAAAGTGAGGAACATTTTAGGATCCAGACAAACCGGTTCCAAACCCCATCGAACACGTATATCATCGCGGGTTCGATACGTATTTTCATACCACCCTAATTGAGTGCAAACAAACTGGGAGAAATATCATACGTGTTTTATTTGCGATCAATAAGGTTGCCGCCGTATGTATCAGCGGAATGGATGATCTTTATATTAAAGGGTGTATTGTTTTCCGTAAATTTTTTCCGATAAACTGCGGGGAAGGCCCTCGCTGTTGCAGCTCAACACGGAAAGCGCCATTTTTTATGTGCACCAGTGCACACATTTATGTGCATGGTTGCCACCGTATGTATCAGCGAAATGGATGATTTTTATATTAAAGGGTGTATTGTTTTCCGTAAATTTTTTCCGATAAACTGCGGGGAAGGCCCTCACCGTTGCAGCTCAACACGGAAAGCGCCATTTTTTATGTGCACCAGTGCACACATTTATGTGCATGGTAGTCTCGATTTTTGGATTATGTCCAGCTTAATACATCGGTGTGAATAAATTCAGGCAGAAAATTTATGGTTGGAAACGGGACTGTCCCTGCAAGCATTATTTGTTCAAATTCAGACCGAATTCATTGGTTTTTGACAATAGGGTATTACGATGAATGCCAAGTTTTACCGAGGCTTTTGTTCGATTTCCATCAACGCTTTCAAGCACTTCAGAAATATATTTTCTTTCAAATATACTCACCGCTTCTTTTAAAGGTAACCCCTTGATTTCCTTATTACCGATATTAAAGGAGGCATTATCTTCAAGATGGATCACCGGACCTTCGGTAATGGTGAATAATCTTTCCACGAGATTCTCAAGCTCCCGGACGTTCCCCGGCCAATCGTATTCCATAAGTACTTTAACAGCTCTTTTAGAGAACCTTTTCGGGGGTTTACCGGTCTTTTTGGAATTCAACTCCAACGCGTGATCCAAAAGCAACAAAACATCATTTCCCCGCTCTCTCAACGGGGGTAACACTATCGGGAAAACATTGAGCCGATAATAAAGATCTTCCCGGAATTCACCCTGCAAAATCAAATCGTTGATGTTCTTATTGGAAGCTGCTACGAACCTGACGTCGGCCTTGATAATTTTTGTGCTGCCCAGTCTTTCAAATTCCTTTTCCTGGATTATCCTCAAAAGTTTTGCCTGCATATTGATATCCAGAGAATCAATATCATCGAGAAAGACCGTTCCCCCATCCGCAAGCTCAAGCTTTCCGATACTCGTACCGATAGCCCCTGTAAATGCCCCTCTATTGTGCCCGAAGACTTTGCTCTCCATCAGGGACGGCGGTATGACGGCACAATTAATCACCACAAACGGATGTCGGCGTCTATTGCTGCGGTTATGTATGGCTCGGGCCACCAGTTCTTTACCGGTTCCACTCTCCCCCTGAACAAGTACGGTCCCGTCGCTGATGGCAATCGTTGATATCAACTCAAAAATTTTTCTCATTTTGTTGTTTTTACTGACCATCTTTTCAAATGGGTGGTACCGTTCAAGCTCGTTTCTGAGATAGGCAACTTCCTTTACAAGGCGTCGTTTCTCCAAAGCCCGGCGGATCACGGTCAATACATCATCCACCACAAAAGGTTTAATGATATATTCATAAGCCCCCAGCTTAATCGCCTTTACCGCCGATTGAATTTCATTTACAGCGGTGACCATGATAATTTCCGTATTCGGGTCTGTTTCTACCAGTTTTGACAAAAGATCAAGGCCGTCGATATCCGGTAAAAGGATGTCGAGCAGAATCAGATCAACTGGATTTTTTCTAAAAATATCCATTGCTTCTTGTCCTGTTTCGGCCAGCAGCACATGGTATTTATCTTTGAGAACCATATTAAACGATTGGCGGACGCCATTTTCATCATCAACGACTAAAATTGTATCATTTTTTTTCATAGGTAATAATCCAAAAAATACTCACAAAATGGGGGGGGAATAAAATTTTACGAAACCATCAACAGACTGCCGGTCAAAATCCTATGGAATCTATATATCACGATAAAGCAATTTTTATGCCATGTTTTTTTAGCTTCCGGCCGGATCGAATTGCGAAAAGCCTATAAATTTATATCAACACCAAATTGAACCATCGTCAATTATAACGGGTTTAATAAAAAAATGCACAGAAAAATGTGCATGAATGCACATTTTTCTGTGCATTTTTAAACCGTACCGATATAATTGAATACTTTTCATGGAATCCATTGAACACGCTGCAGGTACACACGCCGTCATGAGGTAAAAGAATGCCCAATGAATCAAGGATCTCCGGCCATACCAACCGCACATTTAAAAAAAACGGGTTTTGTTTCAAATCCCGACGCATTTGTGTGGTTTTGGCACGCTTTTTGTGAGGGATAAAACCAAACAAACGGATTGATAAACATCCCATATTGAAGTTCCCTGCAGCAAACCGAGAGAAATACCCTCGCTGTTGCAGTTAAGTCTGAATATTTCGCAAATAATATCGTTTTAATTCTGCCAGTTGCGTTCTCTTCGTGTCTTCATTTCTATGTGGATGTCGTCAATTCTTATCCGATTTAACGTCTCGGAATTTTTTAACCATTTGATATTTAATCCATCTGCTTATAAAGCCATATGGGCTGTTGGGGGAATAAAAAGCAGAATATTGCCGGTCCAATGAGCGTTCATAAACCAAAATTTTTTATTAATCGGCCAATTTCCCTAATGCCCCCTTTTTCCAAAGTTCCATATTTCCATGGGTCCAACTGGGCAATGCCCCTGAGTTCACAATTCACTCGCTGTATTGAAACGCCACAATCACGAAAGGAGGACTTATCATGAAGGTAAACTTAAGCGCTTTTCTGCAATGGCCCTTTAACATTTTTATGTGCAGGATGTTGGGGGGGAGAATAACTTTCTTTTACATCAGAATGCTGGGTAAATTATACTTTTTCTTTAACATGAAAGAAAAATGGAAAATCAAAAAGGCTGTTAAAACCGTTTTCAAAGGCCGAAAAAACAGTTCTGAATTAAGATTTATTACAAAAGGCATTTTCCGAGGGATCTTATCTCACTATTACGAAAAATTTATTAATGTCTATTACACCCCTAAAACATTGCGAAATTTTTTCGAAATACATATGGAGAATGAGGGCTTAAACACCATAAAGCAGGAACTCTCCAAGGGTAAAGGAATACTATTGATTACAGGACATTACGGAGGGATTGAGTTTATTCCGACGTTTCTCGGTGCGAACAATTTTTCGGTATCGATTGTCGCAAAATTTAAAACAAAAAAACTGCGTGACATGACAATGCAACAAGCAAATAATTTTTCAATAAAAATCATCGACGCAGACCATACACCAAACATCATGAAAGCTGTTTGCAATGACCTTAGGGAAAATCGAATTGTAATTACCATGTGTGATGAGATAGATGAATGGAAGCCCTGTCGTCGCAACAAAATATGTTTTTTGGGTCGACAGATTTTTCTGGATAAAACCATCAATATTTTATCAAAAAGATACGGTGCCGCCATTGTTTTTGGTGTTATGCACAGAAATTTCCGGCACCGATATAAATTTATTGCAATGTCATACGAAGAAATGGCAAAATATTTCCAGCGATCCATAGACATGTCCATCGGAGCAGTGGTATTAAAATCTATGGAACATTATATATACAAATACCCTGAAGGCTGGTATCAGTGGAAAAAATATCCGTCACTAGCATTGTTTTCACCCTCACATGCCGAGATTGAATCGCCGGCATCGATTCCTTTGCTGGAACCCTCTCTTGGAAACGTCTCATGACAGGTATTCAATCATTAAAATAATACATCTGTATTCGAGCCATTTACAACCCGGTTGATTTTTCAAATAGGAGGTTAGATTGATCTTATTCATTGAACCGTTTTCTAAAAATATCGGGATGTATGTTCCTGCTTATCCCCTACCCATCATGGAAATCGCAAGCTTTGTTAAATCCAACATCCCCGATGTCGAGATTAAAGTTACATCCATACCCATGGACTATGGTTTACCGCTTACCAAAGATGGAAAAGAACAGGTATACAAGGAATTCTTAAAAGATCTGTCCACAATAAAACCCAAGGGGGTCGGAATCTCATGCACGGCGATTTCACAGGCGGAAGAAGTCGTCAACCTGTGCGACCTTATCAAGGCCCACCATCCGGATATTTTTATATTTTTAGGCGGATACTTTCCAACCCTTTATTACGAAGAAATATTTTCCAGAACTTCAGCCGTCGATTTGATCGTGTTGGGTGAAGGTGAAATATCCGCACTCAAGATCGTTGAATCCTTAGAAAGCGGTGAAAATCCCATTGACCATAACATTCCCAACCTGGTTTGGAAAACAGACGGCAAAATCCACCTTACCCAAAAAGGAAAACCGTTTTATCTCAGCAAAAAAGCGCTTCTAAACCCAAGTTTATTAAAATATCCGAGCAGATATGATATTCTGCCGTATGCTTTCAGCCGGGGATGTCCCTATAACTGTAATTTTTGTATGGAATCCTCCATACGTCCCCACAGAAGAGCAGTCCCCAATGACATCATCCATCTCGATCTGAAAAATTTACGACATCAGACCAACGCCCATACCCTGTTGGTCAGCGATGCACTTTTCAAGTCGTTTGATATCTTCCCATTGCTTCGATCCTTGGGTTTAAAAGTTAATTTTGAAACCCGTTGCGATATTCTGGATCCATCCATTATATCAGAAATTTCAGATTCTTGCGGCGCAATTGCCCTTGGATTTGAGTCGGCCAGCTACCACACATTAAGACGGATGAATAAGGTCAAAGACAAATCCCACTATGAAAAATATTTGGCAAATACCATGGCCATATTCAAAGAAGCCGCCCGGAATGAAATTCCGATGATGATCTTCATGATTGCCGGATACCCGGGTGATACGGAAGAAGATCTTAAAAAAAGCCTAGCCTTTGCCCAAAGGTTGTCAAAGAACACAGGCCCGGGAGGACATGTTTTTAAGATCGGAGAATGTCACGTATATCCAAGAACCCAGATATATGACCTCGCCCTTTCCCTTCCGGATGTTGAATTTGATGATGACGGTGTTTTTGGGCAGAATATTGTCAGGCAACCGTCCAAAAACCTGAACCATGAAACCATACTCGCATATACAAAAGAAATATTTGACCTTTCCAATCACACTCCAAAACTGTATAAAATGATTCAAGAGATAATGCCTTTTTTCAGACTTCCGGTTCAGGCGTTACAGGATGAAATGATTCCGGATCAATGCTTTAAAGACAATCACAGGGAAATATTCAACGTTCAGGGCAAAAGTCTTTCAACATTCAGAGGGCTTACACCTGATTTAGTCGCCAAATATAAAGAATTGATGTCGGGGCAGAGAAGCACTCGGATTTTACCTTTATAATCCTTATTAAAATGAAAAAAGAAACAAGCTGCATAAATGCTATAGCGATCATTGATTATATGAAGGCACATTATCAAGGTGACCTTTCAAGCCTTCTCAAAAACCTCGACCCTGCTATCGATGCCCTTCCGGATCCCGAGGGCTTTTTAAGCGATCCTAACAACTGGATTTCTTGTACTGTGATTTCCATATTGTTTAAACGGGCAAAATTGATGCTCAACGACGAAATGGTGGCCCATAAAATAGCCAGATATGCCATCGAAAAAACGTCTCTGGGTTATGCCCAAAGAATTATCTTCAAGGCGTTCTGGTCGGTTAAGAAAGTCCTCAAGAACCTTCAAATAGTAAATGACAAATGGAACAAGAGTAAGACGATAGATCTCGTTAAGATCGAAGGGAGCACGGCTGTTCTCCGTCTCTATTGGAATCCCCAGATGGATGTAACCAAAGACATTTGTTTATATAATCAGGGCGCTTATACTTACCTGCCGATGATTTGGGGCGGGAAACCCTCAGTCGTTGAAGAGAAATGCTGTTTTTTTGAAGGCGCTCCTTATTGTGAGTACCTTTATAAATGGCCTTTTAGGAACCGTTTTCATGAGATATTATCTCGTTTTTTCACATCTAAATCTGTCCTCAAAGAAACGATAGATGAAATGGAACAGGACAAGGAAATTATTGAGCAAAAATACGAGGAAGTCAACAAACTCAATGTAGAACTCCATAATAAAGTTAAACAACTTGAAGCCATACATGAGACGGGCAAAGCGATCCTTTCTGTCCTGAATCTGGGACAACTCTTGACCGTTATCATGAACATCCTGTCCAATGTGTGCAAGATCAACCGCGCCGTAATCATGCTCGTCAATGAAGATGAGGGGGCCCTTGAATATATACACGGCATTGGTTTTGGTGGTGAAGTGCCGGAGATGATCCAGAATTACAGGGTTTCCCTGAATCGTTTAAGCAACATCCTTGTCAGGGTAGCCAACACTGGACGTTCGGAATACGTACCTGAAGTAAAAAGTTCAACCTTGAGAAAAGAAAACATTATGTTAACTCACGGCAAACCGACCTCGGTATATGTAATACCCCTCATCACCCGTTCCAAAGTGATCGGTGTTTTTGTTACCGATGCTGTTGGTGGAAAGGGTGTGCCCAAAGAAACCCGGGAAACACTGGAAATTTTTTCTTCGCAAATCGCCATAGCCATAGAAAATGCAAAACTTTACAGCAGGCTCCAAGAACAGATGATGAAACTGAAAAAATCTCAAGCGCTTTTGAGCCGGTCCCAAAAATTCTCCTTTCTGGGCAACTTGGCGGCGAGACTGGCCCATGAAATTAAAAATCCCATGACCGCCATCGGAACGTTTATCCAGATGATGCCGCAAAAATACGATGATAAAGAATTCCGGGAAAACTTCCATAATATTGCACTGGAAGAAACCGGTCGGATCAACAACCTCATTACGGAACTCTTGGATCTGGTCAAGAAAAGAGAATCAAACTTTGAATTAAATAACCTTCACGACCTCATAGATAAAATGATTCTTCTTGTTTCGCCCCAGAGCAACGCCAAAAAAATTAAAGTTACCCGTCAATTCGATCTCAGCATCCACCGGGTGTGGCTGGATAGTGAAAAGATGAAGGAGGTTATTTTGAACCTGCTTTCAAATGCAGTGGAATTCACCTCCGAAGGTGGTAAGATCGGGTTTACCACAAAAAACTGTATCAAAAAGGGACGCCCGGACACCGTTTGCATCGAAATCAAAGATAACGGCCCCGGGATTCCTCAATCCATGATTGACAATGTATTCGATCCTTATTTTACCACAAAACACAAAAGCAGCATGCATAGTGGGACCGGCCTTGGGCTTTTTATCGCCCATCAAAATATGCAGGATCATGGCGGAACCATAGACGTAAAAAGCGATCTTGACGAGGGATCTGTCTTCACCCTAACCCTCCCTGTCGGCAATTCCGATCGATCATCACACGCAATGGATACAATAGAAGAATAGTGCAAATAGACAAGGTCGTCATACATCAAGTAAAGCTCCCATTTTCATTCGATTTTTCTCATTCTTTGAGGAAAAGATCTTATGTCAATAATATCATTGTCGAAATCATCGCCCAACAGGGGGAAATTCTAGGATTCGGAGAAGGCGCTCCCAGATCCTACGTAACGGGTGAGTCCCCGGGAAGTACGTCCAAAAGCATTCGCCATTTCATACAGCAAGATACGTTTCCCCAGGAATTGAACGATGCTTCACAGATATGGTATTTCATCGATGATATTACACGTGGAAGGGAGCAGAATGCTGCGATCTGCGCCCTTGAAACAGCGCTATTAGATGCCTTGGGCAAAAGTCAAGATCGATACGTCATGGACTATTTCTCCAAAGATTTCATTGCCGACAATATTCATTACGGCGCCGCAATTCCGCTCGATAATAGAAAAAAAATAATGGAAATGTGTCGATTGATTAAGACATTAAAAATAAATGCGCTCCGGCTGAAACTTGGGAAACATCTTGAACAAAATAAAGAAATACTCGATACAGTTCACTCGATGTTTGCTGGAGATTATGATCTAAGGGTGGATATCAATTGTGCCTGGGACAGGAAACTTGCTTTGAGGCATATACCTCTCCTTAAAAAATACAGGGTCAAGGCTATTGAACAGCCTATGATGCCAGGTAATCCGGACATTGCTGAATTTGCCGGTCTAATGCAAAATTCAGGCATAATCCTAATGGCCGATGAGTCGGCATGTTCCTTCGATGATGTGGAAAAGATTGTCAAAGAAAGTTATTATAAAATGATCAACATAAGGCTGTCCAAATGCGGAGGGTTTAGAAATTCATTAAAATTGATCGACTATTTAAGGCTGAATGGAGTTCCGTTTCAGGTCGGATGTCAGTTGGGCGAATCCGGCGTTCTTTCCGCTGCAGGCAGGGTTCTGTGTCTTCTATGTCGGGATGCCGTATACTATGATGGTTCTTATGATGAATTTCTGCTTGGGGAAAACGTTACGTCCAAAAATGTATCTTTTGAGTCAAAAGGAAAAGCGGGGCCTTTGAATAGCCCTGGATTGGGCGTTAACGTCAACCCTCGGAACTTAAAAAATATATGTTATAATTCCACCGTTATATCTACGTCAAACCTTTAGCTTTGAAGGCAAATATGTACTCAGACTTAAATTATACTCAATGGAGAGCGGAACATAAACGAATACTCGAAAGCTTTTATAAAAAAAATATTGTCCTGTTGTTTTCAGCAGGCAAAGACTCGTCTGTGGTTATGGATCTCCTCATTAAGGCCAAGGAAGAATTCGGATTCGATTTTACGGCGCATACCGGAGCCTTTCCGGTTCACAGATATCCCAACGAAGAAATAAAAAGGATCGATTCTTATTGGGTTAAACGGGGGGCACGTATAATTTGGCATGACATGGACAAGACGGATGAAGAGCTTAAGAATGCCAAAAATCCATGTCGTCCATGTCAAGAACGAAGGAGAAAACTACTTAAAAGCGTTCTGACCCGATCCATAGCGGACTGGCACAGCCTTGTCATCATTGTAAGTTACTCTCTATGGGACATCGTCAGCTATTCCTTAGAGAATTTGCTGAACAACATTTCTTTGAGTCCTGATCAAAGGATAGGGATTGAAAAAAATAAAAGATTTAAGGAAACAGGTCAGCGTTTTTATCCATTTTTAACGATGAAAGAGGGGTATCAGGTTTTTAGACCGTTGATTAAATACAACAACGATGACATACTGAAAGTGATCACTCAGGAAAACCTCCCGACACTTTCAATTTCATGCAAATTCAAAGATTTCAGGCCCAAAAGGATTCTAGAAAAATACTACGCAAAGATGGACTTGCGCTTTAGCTATGATCAACTTGTTGATTTTGCAATAAATTCACTTGACCTCCCGAACATTTCTTCTTACACCGCCATGGAAAAGGAAGATTATCTCGGCGATGTTTTTTGAGTTTCCGGATCGGTTGGAATTTACTGTTACAATTTTAGTAAGCCGCAGGATGATTCCGTTTCGATCGGGACGCTGTCTGAGCAAATTAGAGCGCGTTAAAGCGAACTGAATAGAGGTTGTCAAAATTATTGATAAGTATCATATTCCTGCTGTGTAATCTTGACACCTTGGTCCTGTTCGCTTTTACGCGGTTTTATTTGCGAGTTCTTGCCGATCGAAGCGGAATTATCTTGTGGCTGAAACGGAATGTTATTCTGAGAAAGGTTAACAATTTTCCATATACCGCATGAGAACCTGCCCGAAAAGCCGGGTCCCCACATCCAGAACCTTTTCGTCAATATCGAAATATGGGGAATGTAGACCGTACTGCAAGCCTTTTCGCGGATCGTGACACCCAAGACCGACCATTACACCCCCCCACTTCTGACAAAAGTAGGCAAAATCCTCAGCACCCATTTTGGGGAGCCCGGTGTGAACATTATCCGGCCCCAGCACATCCGCGGCGCAAGCCAAAGTGTGTTTCACGAGCTTTGGATCATTTACCAGCACAGGATATCCCTGTATCACTTCAAGGGTTGCTGAAATATTGAACGACCGGGCCACACTTTGCACGACATCTTGGAGGCGTTTTTTTATTTGTTCACGAACTTGAGGGTTAAGGGTTCGGAGGGTTCCTTCCAATACGGCGTTCTCGGGGATAATGTTTGATGCTGTTCCGGCATGGAAACGGCCGATACTCAGCACAGCGCTTTCATGGGGCGGGAGTTCCCGACTGATCAGCGACTGAATTTGTGCAACCAGATGCGCACCGGCAACAATGGGATCCTTACAATGATGCGGATAAGCACCGTGCCCGCCCTTGCCTTTTAAACGGATAATAAGCGTATCTGCGGCCGCATTGCTGATTTCAGGGGCAATTACGATATGCCCCACAGGAAATTCAGGATACATGTGTCCGGCAAAAGCGGCTTCAACCGGTTCCGAATCAAAAATACCGCTTTCAAGCATGGCCACGGCCCCTGCCCCGCCTTCTTCTGCAGGTTGAAATATAAAGATGATTTCACCGGCGCCGTTCTGAGGCCATCTGTTTTCAATCAGCCAGCGAATGATGCCCAGTGCAATGGTCATATGCCCGTCATGCCCGCAGGCATGCATGAATCCTTCATTCTGGGATTTGTAAGGAACCGTATTTTTTTGTTCAAGGGGCAGCGCATCCATATCCGCTCGATAAGCGATGACAGGGCCTTTATGCTTTGCACGGAGCTTTACCACCACACCGGTTCCTCCCACACCCGATTGAAACGGCACGTTAAGCCCTTCTAACACTTCACAAATTTTGGCGGCCGTCTTTTCCTCTTTGTAAGCCGGTTCCGGAAACCGATGAAACCAGCGACGCAAATCAACAAGCCAATTGAAAAAACTATCCGGCAATTTTTGAGACATTGTATTCCTCCCAATAAGAATCTGTCAGCGGCCGATAAAGAGCCCCATTGCAAGCAAAACAGGGGTTAATAGGGTCAAGATAACATTCCGGCCCATATATGGAATCAGCGCAGGTATATCATCGGCATATCTGGAAATTCCTCGAACAACGTTAACGCTGAGGACAATCGTGACAAGGGCCACGAGGCTTTCAGGCGGCAAGATCCTGGTCAACCACCCTAAAATGACGGACATATAAGCGCCTGCAAGGAATAACGCGTAAACCTTCACGCTCGCCTTTCGCCCGATGACAATGGGCAGATGTTTTCTACCGACCCCTTTATCGGCCTCAACATCTGGGAACTGATTTAGAAGCAGCAGATCACTCACAAGGAAAAACGGAACCAAAGATGCGATAAAAGCGGTCCAAGAGTAAGATCCTGAAAGTACAAAATCGGTTCCCATTACCATGAGAGGTCCAAAGCCCAGCCCGGGAGCAATCAAGCAGATCAAAGGACTTCTAGTCAGCCATCGGGTATAGACGACAATGTCAACAATACCGATAATCCCTAAGGGTAAAAGCCACAGTCCTTTTATAAACAAAAAGTAAATACCGATAAAAAGTGTCGCCGCCAGTGTAGCAAATGCGGTAATCAGTGCATAATGCGCTTTTTCAGGGTTTTTGGGAAGCGTTCCGCTTCCGCCGCTGAACGGCGTCGGCCGAGTATTGAAATCGAGTCCGCTATTAAAGTCATAATATTCGTTGAAGGCATTTACGCTGATGTGTGACGAAAGAGCGCCGATAAAAGCGAGTGCCAAATAAAGCAGATTTAATTCGATCCCCGACCAGAATGCAGTGGCTGCCCCTACAGCAACACATGCCGGCGGTAATGTTAGAAAGGGTATCCGCATGGGACCCAATATGGCCATGGTTTGTTTACCCATTCATAAAGTCTCCGTATTTATTTGAAATACAAGCCAATATTTTGAACTTTAAGCATAAATTTCAAAAAAAGAAACTATAACAACGTTTGCCGGCTCTTAGAAAAAAATTTATTGTGGATGGCATTAACAGCGCAGTGCAAATCTTTGTTGCGAACCAGAAAATATAGCGCCACCGGAGAAGGGCCGAATGAAATCATCTCAACATTGACCTCGCATTCGGCCACCGCTGAAAAACATTTTGCTGCAATCCCTTTGCTTTGGAGGAGTCCGCCGCCCACGATACTCACCAGCGCCACATCCTCAATTTTCTCCAGCCGTCGATACGGTTTAGGATGCATTAACTTTAGGGTACGGAAGCCGGGCTCGAGATCCTTGAGTGCAAGCAGCAGGCTGATGCAGGTTTGAGATGTGACCACAGATTTGATGTTGATACCGCTTTCGGCGATCTGCTTGGCCACCAGAGAGAGGACCCCGAGTCGAGCACCGACCCCTGAAGCGTGAACCTTGAGGATGCCGATATCGCCGTCATGGGCCACACTTTTTATGATGTTCTTTGATTTTCGGCTTCTGCCCGTAATCACGCTCCCGGTGACATCGGGGTTTAAGATGTTTTTGACGGCAATATTTACACGGCTTCTTCTTAACGGTTCCACCGTCCTCGGGTGAAGAATTTTAGCCCCAAAATAGGAAAGCTCAGCGGCTTCATCGTAGGACAGCCTCGGAATAAGCTGTGCCTCCGGAACAAAATCCGGATCAGCGCTCATATAGCCGTCAACATCTTTCCAGACCTCCAGGATTTCCGCCTGCATGGCTGCCGCAACCACTGCCGCCGAATAGTCACTGCCGCCTCTACCGAATGTCGTGATTTCGCCATCCCCACTGACCCCAAAAAAGCCGGGAATAAAAAGAATTATGTCCCGTTTCATCAGAGGCTTTATGTCCTGCTGAAAATTCTTAGTCGTTTCCACCAAATTGACGGTGGCATCACCGAACTTACCGTCGGTGATCAAGCCGATTTTATCCGGCATACGGTATGTGGCTTGAATGCTCTGGGAGCGTAGTATACTGGAAAGGAGTACCGCAGAAAATCGTTCACCAAAACTGGAAATAATATCCAGAATTCTGGGTGTAATTTCCCGGGTAAAGCTGAGCCCGTAATAGAGACGCTCGAGCTTGCTTAAAGACTTATTGAGATCCCGCCTAAAGTTTTTTAGAATATTACCCTTGGGCATGAGATGGCGGGCAATGAGCATGTGCTTGGTGTTCAGTCGGTCGATAATGGAAGGGATATTCCCCTCATCCTCAAGGGCGGAAGACATGCTGTCGATCAAAAAATCAGTGACCCCTTGGAGCGCAGAAACTACAAAAATATGACCGCGGCCCCGGCTTGCAACAAGTTCAAGGATCCGCCCGATGTTCTTTCTTCCCTTTAGACAGCCGCCGCCGATTTTAATGACCTTCATGATATTTCTCCTGTGGTTTATTGACCTGCGACTTAACGTATACTTGCAAAAAGTTCAAGAATGAATAATAAATCTATCTTTTGCCGGCCGTATGGTATAGATCAGAATATCCAAATGGGAGGTTTGAAACAGCTTATAGTAATTATGGATGAATAAAAATGATGAATTCTTTCGGAAACACCACTGCCTTTATTGAACGAACAACCCATTCACTTCATAGAAAAAATCGTCAGGATCCCATTTTTTCAGAAGGGATTAAAGATTCGGCAATATCCTCTGCCGTGTTGTTTTTGCTGGGTCTTTATGACGAAGAAAAACGATCTGCCCCAAAACCCTGTTTGATTTTGAACAAACGGTCCCTCAAGGTAAAACAGCCGGGCGACCTTTGCTGCCCGGGCGGAAGCATATCTTCTCCGCTGGATTCCATCCTTGCAAAGCTTTTATACGTACCGGGATCTCCATTGACACGGTGGTCGCATTGGACACGGTGGCACAAACACCATTCATACGAGGCCCAAAGTCTGGCATTACTGCTTGCCACCTGTTTAAGAGAAGGTGTTGAAGAAATGCGCTTAAACCCTCTGGGAGTAAGGTTTTTAGGACCGCTTCCGTCACAACAGCTTGTGATGTTTCGGAAGGTGATCTATCCGATGGTTTGCTGGATCAGCCGTCAAAAGCGATTTTTCCCGAACTGGGAGGTGGAAAGGGTCGTTCACATTCCCTTAGGGAATCTATTGAACCCGTCTCATTATGCACGGTATCGATTACATATCGGTATATCGAACAAAAACGGCAGCCATCCGAATATGAAAGACTATCCCTGTTTTGTCCATACGTATCCGGATGGCCATGAAGTGCTTTGGGGCGCAACCTTTCGCATCACAATGGTTTTTCTCGAAATCGTCTTTGGATTCAAACCACCGGCCATTGAATCGCTGCCGGTTGTCTACGGATCTCTGGCTGAAAATTATCTGACCGGAAACGGATAAGGCCGAATTGAGTTGCAGATCGAGAAAAATCCTTCATTGAGATACCCATCACTTCCCGGCCACATCTTGTCCGCAATGTTTGCAGATTTTTGCTCTTTTCTTTATTATCTCCGCGCAGAAAGGACATTCGCGGGTAAAATATCGTTCATGAATCTTCTGCACGGATTCGTCGACTTTTTTCTGAATAATTTCATTACCGAACCTTACATTTTTGATCGGTTCTATGGCCTCCAGTTCCCCGATGTCACCCACCATTTCCGCC
>JAQYVT010000025.1 GCA_030145345.1 Desulfobacterales bacterium | reverse complement strand
TTGGTGATATAGGTGTATTTGGCGTCCTGTCCCCCGATCTCGAAGATGGTGTCCACCCCGGGATCGAAAAACACCGCCGCCGCCGCATGGGCGATGATCTCGTTGATAACGCTGTCCGTGAGGGCGTGCAGACCGGCGATCTGCCGGCCGGATCCGCAAACGCCCAAACCGTCTATCGATATTTCAGAAGGGTCGACCGTTTGCTCGACCTGGTCAAGAATGGCACGGTAACACTGCCGGGAAGCCCCCACCGGATCCCCGCTGGTGAGCAGATAAACACTCGCCAGCATTGCGTTGTCCGATGTTCGAACCAGCACCGCCTTGGTGGTGGTGGACCCCACGTCCAGGCCCAGAATACAGGTGTCGCCTGAACAAATCTTACCCTTTTCCAAGGTCTTGAACGTCACCATGTCTTTGAAATCTTCCAGCGGCGGGAGCCGGTCAAACGAAGCCGTTTTGCGCTTCAGCAAATCGGACATTCCGGAAAATTGGGCGGTATCGTTCTCCAACCCCCAGAGCGCGGCACCCAATGCTTCAAAATAGGCCGCCTCCGGCGGAACGATCAGACCGGGAATCTCTTTGCGCAAATATTCCACCATCATCCGGTTCCGGGCCGCTCCGCCGGTGATCATGATGTTCTTTCTTTCAACCTTTTTTAAAAGCTCCAGGATCTTGCCGGCCATCATCTTGCACAGACCGGCCGTGACCTTTGATTTGGGAACCCCTTTATTGGTGGCGTGGGTACAGTCGGATTTGCAAAACACCGAGCAGCGCCCGGAAACATGATGCGGTGCGGTGGTCGCGGCCCACTGGGCCGCCTCTTCCAAAGACGCGTCCATTCTCCGCAGCTGTTGAAGGAAAAATTCCCCGGTGCCCGACGCGCATTTGTTGCCGGTCAATACATTGGAGATCTGCCCCAATCGGTTGAGCACATACACCATAAAGGTTTCCCCTCCGGCCGAAACAACCGCCGGACACGAAACACCGGAAGGCTTCACAAATCGATAGGCATATTCCACCGCTTCGGGTTCGGGGATGGAGGTAAGATTGACAAACGCCCGGAACTTCCGGCCGGTGGCCACAATCCGGTCGAATGCCTTCAGGTCGAAACCGTTGACGGCGGACAGCAGGGTCCGCTTGGGATCGCCTTCGTGGGGATGGCGTGAATATTTTACCACCCGGGGGGAACGCTTCACCCTTGTGGGATTCCCCATATCCTTGACCGGTTCGCAATCCAGATGAACCAGGGTTATGGTGGAGGCCCCAAGGCACAGACCCAGGGAATTTGTTTTTTCCGAAAGACGCCTTTTCTGATTCAATTGTCCTTTTGAACCTTCATAATTCATTGGAAGCTCAAACCCCGAACAAGAATACAGTATTTGCAATAAAAAGAAAAAAGTAGCGTTAGGACAGGTGCCGGTTGAGTCAGAAGTATAAAAAATACCGGGTTGTGTGTCAAAGAAAAAGTGCCGGATTATTGACAAAATTGGAACGGACGAATTTGTCCTTGTTTCAAAATTTATTCCATGCTATCAAACCAAATTTAAACAGACCTTTTATACAAATATTTTCATGATGACCGTTTAAAAGGAGGAAGAATAGATGATACAATTGAGCAGGAGTGTAGGCATAATTCTGGTTCTAATTGTTGGATTCCTGGCGCAGTTGCTCTTTTCACTGGCAGACCTAAGAGATACACCGAATAAAGCTGTTGTAGAATTTAGCAAAGGATATTTCCAGCTTGATCGATCAATGGCGGATAGAATCTGCAAAAAACAACTGACAACTGACGATGTCGATATTGTCGATCAATATCTATACCTCGCAGCGAAAGAGGCAAACGAACGCGGGTTTGGTATAAATTTCATGAAAAACAAACTCTACCACATAGAAACCGAGACCCTTTCAAAAAATGATACCACCGCCAAAATTCGGATAACCGGCAAAACAAGAGTTGCCATCAATCATGCTTATCCGATTGTGGCGAAACTATTTAACATCGGTGCAACCCATGAGGTTGACGAAACCTTCAACGTCATAAAGGAAGACAACCGGTGGAAGGTTTGCGGGAACCTTTTTTCTTTGCCCCAATATGGAGGATAATGATTCAACGACCTAAACTGTCTGACAATCGCTCCAACCGTTTGAAAACGGCGTATAAAATTCAGATGAGATTTGTTTTTTGGCGCTCCCTGCAGCCCCGCAAGGCGGTATTTCCACTGCGCTAAAACAAGCTGCGGGGAATGCCCTCGCTGTTGCAGTTCAAAAGACCAAATTGATATAATTTTTCAATTGATCGGAAAATATGGAAATTATATATGCTCGTTTTCGTAAACGAGCCCGCCAGATTGTTTCTCGCTACCCATCTCCCGACTTTTACCAAGATCATTCTTTTGCAAATGAATTGTCCCGTCAGTATTTTGAAACCAATTCTTTTACCGCAGAATTACGGAAATTTGTTGCAAAACACTTAGAAAAAAATTTTGGGCATGGCCTTGAGCATGCTATCAAGGTGGCCATTGATGCGGGCGCGTTGATGATCATCGAGAACAAACTTGCCGAACAAACCGACAACCGAATAAACCGCAGAGTCGCCGTTGTCCAGTGCGCCGGTCTCCTCCACGACATCAAGCGCAGGCAAGAAAATCACGCCATTAAAGGATCTGACCATGCAAGGAAAGTTCTGAAACCCTATCCGCTCGATCCCAGTGAGGTGGACGATATCTGCCGGGCGATTCGAAATCATGAAGCCTTCAAACCCACTGTAAAAGCAGATACCATTGAAGGTGCGCTGGTTTCCGACTGTCTCTATGATGCCGACAAATTCCGTTGGGGGCCTGACAACTTTACAAATACGGTGTGGGCCATGGTATCATACTTTAACATCCCTGTTGTCGAGTTTATGGATCTTTATCCCGAAGGAATGGAAAAGCTGGCCAAAATAAAGCCCACCTTCCGGACACGCACCGGGAAAAAATACGGTCCCCAGTTTATAGATATGGGCGTTGCAATTGGCAAAGAACTCTTTAATGTTATTAATACTGAGTTTGCTCACTTATTATAATTTTTTATAATCCTGATGGATCGAAAATCGCGAGAGGTGCGTTTGATGAACGGGGACTCTTCACGGAGTTACACCGCCGGCCTGAAGATTCGGTTGTGGGTTATATTCGGTGTAATCACTGCCATAACGATGTTTAGTTTGAGCGGTAATATTGAAGCCGGTGAGAATGATTCTCCGTTTTATCCGGGTGAAAAACTGACATTTCAGCTTAAATGGACGTTTATACCGGCCGGAGAAGCCGTTCTTGAGGTACTTCCCATAGAAACCATAGCGGGTGTCAAAGCATACCATTTTTTGCTGACGGTAAAATCGAATTCCTTTATCGATAATTTTTATAAGGTTCGAGACAAAATTGATGCCTATACAGACATTGAGATGACCCATTCGATCCTTTACAAAAAAAAACAGCAGGAAGGAAAAACACATAGAGATATTATTGTGAATTTCGATTGGAGAAATAACAAGGCCGTATATTCCACATTGACGGAGACGCGTCCGCCGATTGATATATTATCCGGATCATTTGATCCATTATCCGCCTTTTATTTTGTCCGTCTTTTTGATCTCGAAAGAAAATCAGCCATTGAACGTCCGGTAACGGATGGAAAGAAATCTATCATGGGCAAGGCAACTGTTATCAAAAGAGAAACACTTAAACTGGCAAGCGGAACCTATGATACCTATTTAATAGAACCCGAGATCGAACATGTCGGCGGTGTATTTGAGAAAAGTAAGGATGCTAAAATCCAGGTATGGGTCACAGCGGATCACCGGCGAATTCCCGTTAAATTAAAGAGCAAAGTCGTTGTTGGAAGCTTTGTTGGAGAACTCGTTTCAGCTGTTGGCTTAAAATAAGAGAAAACAGTAAATCCGGGACTATGAAAAACATGTCAAATGACGGTGCCTTATCCGGAATAACGGTTTTGGATCTTTCACGTCTGTTGCCCGGCCCTTTTTGCACCATGATCCTGGCAGACCATGGCGCACGTGTGATATCGGTGGAGGATAAACGTTTTATGGCAGACGACCTTTTCATTCCCTCCATCAATCGAAACAAAGAGCATATGTCTCTAAATCTCAAGACCCCGGAAGGCAAAGAGATCTTTTACCGGCTGGTCGACAAAACAGATATTTTACTCGAAGGGTTTCGACCCGGGGTTGTTCACAGACTGGGTGTTGACTATGATACGGTTCGTTCCATCAATCCCAAAATCATTTACTGCTCCCTTACGGGTTATGGACAGACCGGGCCGCATAAAAATCGAGCCGGACACGACGTGAACTTCCTCGGCCATTCGGGTGTTCTCGATCTTATGGGAGAACCGGACCGGCCGCCATCCATCCCCGGAGTCCAGATTGCAGACATTGCAGGGGGGGGAATGAGCGCCGCCATCGGCGTCCTTCTGGCGCTATGGGCCAGGGAAAGGACCGGAAAAGGTCAGTATATCGATATTGCCATGACCGATGGAATGGCAAGCCTTCTGCCGTTGGCGCTGTTTTTTCATCAACGCACAGGAGATGCCCCAAGGCGCGGTGACTCGCAGTTTTCTCACCGTTTCGCTTTTTATAACACCTATGAAACAGCCGATGGCCGCTATATCTCCATCGGTGCGGTGGAGCACCGTTTCTGGAAACAACTTTGTGAATATTTAGGTGCTCCGGAGTATGCCGCTCTCCAGTATGATGAAAAATGCAGAAAAGAGATTCTCGATTTCATGCGGACCACATTCAAGAAAAAGACGCTTGCCCAATGGGAAACTGAACTTGCCGGCCTTGATGTTTGCTGGGGACGAATACAGAATCTCAAAGAAGTGCTGGAAGATCCCCATTTCAGAGAAAGGGAAATGGTTGTTGATATCCGACAAAAAGACGGGGTAGAATTTAAAACTCTCGGTATCCCGATTAAGTTGAGTGAAACCGCTGGCGCCATTCGAACACCACCGGTAGATTTTGGAGAAAGCACGGTCTCTATTCTTCAGGAACTCGGTTATACCGAAAATCGGATAAAATCGCTTGCCAGCAAGGGGGTTTTTTAAGGGATCGAATCCCAAGCAATGGCATACCTTGATTTGTACCTGTAGGATCCGCTAGTTGGAAGGTAGAATGATAATGATTAAAACAATATTGGTGATTGACGATAAAACGGAAGATTTAAATAATATTAAGACCTTATTAAAAGACGTAATCCCGGATTGCCGGGTGATTGCCGTCCGATCCGGTTCGGAGGGGATAGAACGCGCAAAGACCGAATCCCCGGTTGCCATTCTTCTGGGCATTTGCGCACCGGAAATGGAGCGGCATTCGGTTTGTAAGCGTCTGAAATCTGACGAAAACACCCAACAAATCCCGGTTATGATGATGATGGAGGCCCAATCGAATTCCAACAGTTATGTTAAGGGATTGGAAGCCGGCGCTGACGTTTTTCTGAATAAACCGATTAACCGTGCTGATTTAAATGCGCAAATCCGCATGGTATTACGCGTCGATGCATTGGAAAAAGAAAAGACCCAACTTAAAAAGCAGCGTCAACAAGCACAGAAGATGGAGGCCATTGGAACTTTGGCGGGAGGTATTGCGCATGAATTCAATAATATTCTTTTCCCCATAATCGGCTACACCGAGATGAGCATGTACGATATCCCCGAAAACAGCAAAATCCGAAAAAATCTGGCATCCGTCCTTAAAGCAGCCGACCGGGCAAAGGACCTTATTCAGCAGATTCTCAATTTCAGCAGAAAAGGCGGTCAAGAGAAAAAACTTATAAAAATTCAATATATTATAAAAGAAACGCTCAAGCTCTTGAGGGCATCGTTGCCGACAACCATAGAAATCCGCCAGGCGATAGACAACGCTTGTGGCCCTGTTGCGGCCGATCCGTCGGAAATACAGCAGATCTTAATGAACCTTAGCACCAATGCATACCAGGCCATGGAAGAAAAGGGCGGTGTACTGGAGGTAACCCTCTCGGAGGTGATTATAGATTCCAGGGATGTCTCCTCCAATGTGGATCTGAGCCCTGGATTCTACCTGCACCTGGCGGTTAAAGACACAGGCCATGGCATTGAAAGGGATCAGATACAGCATATTTTCGATCCGAGCTATCGTATCAACAACCAAAATGAAGGCATCCGGACGGGTCTTGGCATGGTAGACGAAATCGTCCAAAGCTATAACGGGAGTATCGACGTTGACAGTGAACCGGGCCAGGGGACGACGGTTAGCGTTTACCTGCCGCTGCCCCCTACGAAATCCGAAACAGTGTCGAATGTATCCGCCGAAGCCCATATACCATCGGGTAATGAAACGATTTTGCTGGTTGATGATGAAGAAGATGTGCTTGAAATGATGCATTTGATGCTGGAAAGACTCGGATATCGCGTTTTTCCAAAGACAAGCAGCATCGAGACCCTCGAGGAATTCCGCAGGGAACCCGAGAAGTTCGATCTGGTTATCACCGACCAGACCATGCCCAAAATGACGGGAATGGAGTTGGTCCAAAAATTGATGCACATCCGCCCTGATATTCCGATAATTTTATGTACCGGATTCAATGAAAAAATAACGGAAGATCATACCAAGAGCCTCGGGATCGGCGCACTCATCAGTAAGCCGGTCCGTGTGAAAGAGATTGCACTGAAGATCCGAGAGGTTTTGAACCGGAAATAGTGTGCAATTTGAAAGCACCGGCACATCTTCGGGGCATGCAAAACCCGAGTCAACGACCACCCGTAAAACGGGTGGCTTGAATTTTCGGCCATAGGCCGAAAAGGCAAAAGCACGTTAGTGTTTTAATCGTTGCATTTGCTGCCGGGTGCAAAGCACCCGGTTTTTGGCGAAAATAAACCGGAGAAGTGGCTTTACCAGAGGAGAACACATGAAAAATTTCCATAAAAGCAGTGGTGAAAACTTCCATATTTTGGTTGTTGAGGATGATGACCTCATCCGGGATATGATCAAACAGAATGTGGAGCGCGCCGGCTATGAATGCACCATCGCTGAAAGCGGGGTGGACGCTTTGAAATTCCTGGATGCGGGGAATAAAAATGTGGATGTCATCATAACCGATATCAGAATGCCAGGCCTCGATGGCATTGAATTAACCATGAAAGTAAAAGAGAAACATGATTCTGACGTCATCGTTATGACCGGCTTTGCAGAAGATTTTACGTATGAGAAAGTGATTGAAGGCGGCGCAAGCGACTTTTTTCAAAAACCGATCAACCCCAGAGAATTGATGCTCAGGTTGAAACGGGTCCTCAAAGAGCGCATTCTCTTTGCTGAAAGAAATCAAGCGGATGCGAAACTTAAACAAAGTTTCGAAAAATTGCGAAGAGCCCAGGACCAAACGGTCGTCGCCCTGGCATCTGCGTCTGAGATCAGGGACCCATACACGTCCGGTCACCAACAGCGCGTTACCAAGCTGGCGTGTTCCATAGCAGAAAACATGGGCCTTTCAGAAAACCTGATTGAAGGACTCCGTATCGCAGGGTTGCTGCATGATATCGGAAAAATTTCTGTGCCTGCAGAAATTCTAAGCAAGCCCGGTAAAATAACACAGGACGAATATAACATTATTAAACAGCACTGCCAAATCGGATATGAAATCCTAAAAGGCATAGAATTCCCATGGCCTGTTGCCCAAATTGTTTTACAGCATCATGAAAGGATGAACGGATCGGGATATCCGTCAGGACTTACCGGCGAAGAAATTCTTTTGGAAGCAAGAATTCTGTCGGTTGCAGACGTAATAGAGGCCATGTCCTCCCATCGTCCTTATCGACCGGGTCTCGGTATAGATAAGGCTTTGGAAGAAGTCATGAACAACAAATCGACGTTTTTTGATCCAGCGGTGGCGGATACCTGCTGGGACCTTTTCTCTACCGGCAAATTTAAATTCGAGTAAATATGTTCTGATTGAATTGCTTACGGTCGCAATTTTAATAAGCCTCAGGATAGTTCCGTTTTGATCGGGAAGCTGTCTGAGCAAATTAGAGCGCGTTAATGCGAACAGCAATGAGGGTGCCAAACTTGTTGATAATTATCATACGCCCGTCGTGTAATCTAAACACCTTAGACCTGTTCGCTTTTACGCGGTTTTATTTGCGAGTTCTTGCAGATTAAAACGGAATTATCCTGGGCTGAAACGGGCAAGAAAACATAGTTCCCTGCTTCAAATATTTAAGCCGGTTTGGCAATTTTATCGGAAGCATCGCACAGATCATACAGGGGACAGAGGGCACACGCCGGTTTTCTTGCTTTGCATAGGGCCCTTCCAAAATAGATCAGTTGTATGGAAAAGTCGCTCCATTCCTTTTTGGGAATGACATCCATCAGATCATACTCAATTTTGACCGGATTGTGATTTTCCGTAAGTCCGAGTCGTTTTGATATCCTTGCCACATGGGTATCGACAACAATACCCGGGATATTAAAGACACTGCCAAGGACCACATTGGCGGTTTTACGTCCCACTCCGGGCAGTTCAACCAATTCACTTAGCGTATTCGGCACCTGGCCGTTATATTTTTCAATGAGACTTTTGGAACAGTTTTTGATATTCTTTGCCTTGTTGCGAAAGTAACCGGTCGGTCGAATCAGCGCCTCGATGGTCTTGTTCGGGGCACCGGCAAAGTCATCGGGGGTTTTCAGTTTTTTAAACAAATCACCGGTTACGCCGTTGACCTGTTTGTCCGTACATTGAGCAGACAGTATGGTTGCCACCAGAAGTTCAAAAGAGGTGTCATAACGGAGTTGCGTTTTGGCATGGGGATAGGTTTCTTTTAGAATGCGTTGAATTTTTAAAGCTCGGGCCTTATCTTTGTTCAATGTTGTTTTTTTTGCCATTGGGGATCCTTTATAGATTTTTTTTATTTGATCATTAAAACCTGGTCCTATGGGTCTTGCCTGTTCCGCATCGCCGGGGGCAGAGTTGTTCGGCTCTACCGAGAAAAAATGCCAAGTGACTAAAGTGAACTAAAGTTAAGGAATTCTGCCAATTATATATAAAATAACCGGAGCAAAGCGACTCCGGAACTTTAGGCATTTTAGATCACTTTAGTCACTTCACACTTAATCGTTCTATGGACAATGATTCTTTACTCATTATTTTTTTGAGCTACCACATATCATGAATTTACCGTCAAAAAAAGTGCGGGCTTTAGGCCTGTGTTCCGGCGGCCTCGACAGCATCCTGTCGGCCCTGGTGTTGCAAAACCAGGGCATAGACGTCCAATGGATCACATTCGAAACACCGTTTTTTTCATCCGAAAATGCACGGCAGGCGTCCAGAACCACCGGTATACCCCTGATGGTCAGGGATATAACCCGTCCTTATCTGGAGATGCTGAAAAACCCGCATTGTGGGTATGGAAAGTACATGAATCCATGTATGGACTGTCATGCCTTGATGTTCAATCAGGCCGGAACCATCATGCGTGAAAATGGATTTGATTTTCTTTTCAGCGGAGAGGTCCTGGGACAGCGCCCCATGTCCCAGACCATGAATTCTCTCCGTTATGTGGAAAAACGATCCGGCTTTGATGGGTATATCGTGCGACCGTTAAGCGCAAAAAAGCTCCCGATAACCCGACCTGAACAAGAGGGGCTGTTAAACAGGGATCTGCTGCTGGACATATCCGGAAGATCCCGAAAACCCCAGATGAAACTTGCCCAAGAATTTGGAATCACGAACTATCCGTCTCCTGCCGGCGGATGTCTATTGACGGACAAAGGCTACGCATCTCGGCTCAGGGACCTTTTTGATCACCAGGATACAACTGCCGACAGAGAACTCCATCTTTTAAAACATGGACGACATCTTCGATTGAACAAAACAACAAAAATAATCGTCGGGCGAACCCAGAAGGACAATGAAAACCTATTAAAACATTATGATCCGGATCTGGACACGTTGATCAAAGTAAAAAAGTTTCCCGGCCCCATCGTTCTGGTACCCCACGGTGGCAGCAGAGAAACCCGGACACTCGCAGCCTCAATATGTGCCGGTTACAGCAAAGCGCCAGACAACATCCCGGTTGAAGTGAGGGCTGTAACCCCCGGCGAGCCGGAAATAATCCAAGTGATTGGAATCCCTCCGAAAGAAGTCAAGCACTTTCTGATATAGCACCTAATCCGGACCCACCGAAAAAGTGTCTGAATCCTGCATCGAATTTGCGCTGAGCTGACCGCAGGCCGCGGAAATATCCTGTCCTTTGCTCTGTCGAATGACGGCGGTATAATTGTTTTTGTTGAGAATTTCCTTGAAGGTAAGAATGACATGTTCTTCGGGACGCTCAAAGTCGCTCCCTTCGAAGGTGTTAAATGGAATAAGGTTGATTTTTGCCCGTATCGGTCTCAGGAGCCTGGCAAGACGTTTTGCGTCTTCTTCTGAATCATTGACCCCTTTTATAATAATGTATTCGAAGGTAATTTTGCGGCGGGGCATTAAAGGATATCCGGCACACGCGTCCAGCAGCCTTTCCAGAGGATACTTTCGGTTGATGGGCATCAGCATGTCGCGGGTCTTATTGTCCGTGGCATTCAATGATATGGCCAGATTAACCCCTGTTTCGCGGCCCAATTGGGACAGCTTGGGAACAAGACCCGACGTAGAAACCGTCACCCTTCGACTTGAAAATCCCAATCCAACATCACTGTCCGTGATGGTGGCAACAGCGCCGACAACATTGGAATAATTTGCCAGCGGTTCACCCATCCCCATCATCACAATGTTGGTGAGACGTTTTGAGTTATCCAGATCATTTGCAACATCGCGCACCTGGGCGATGATTTCGCCTTTTGTGAGATTTCGCACCCATCCGCCCCTGCCGGTAAGACAGAACCTGCATCCTTGTGCACAGCCGACCTGACTGGATATACACAGTGTATAATGATTCTTTTCCGGGATGAGGACACTTTCGACATATCTTCCATCAATGAGTTTAAAAAGAAACTTTTTTGAACCATCTCGTGAGGTTTCGGTGCGTTCCTTCTCAAGCCGTTTGATGGAAAAATGGCGTGCAAGACATTTTCTGATATCTTTTCCCACATCGGTCATCACCTCAAAAGTGTCTGCCTGGCGCACATAGATCCACTTGAGGATCTGCTTGGCACGATAAGGCTTGATATTTCGGTCTTCAAGCCATAAAATAAGCTGGTCTTTGGTAAGTTCTTTAATGTCCGGCAACATTTCAAACGTTCCTTTTGAACAATTGAAGCTCCCTGAAGCTCCCGTCCTTTTGACGGGAAATCCGATGCGCTTCACCCAGTCTGTGGGGAATGCGCTCGCTGTTCCAGTTCATGGGGGCAAAGTATACACCCGTGACAAATCTTCGGAATCTGTCAAAACAGACTATGATTGCGTGCATTTGTCAAGTGTCTATGCCCGACCGTATTGTTTTCGAAATTAAGCGTGAAAATTAACGATAAAATGGTGAAACCATTTTATTTAATCTTGACATAATATTATTTAACTATTACATTTTGCGTTTTCAATATTGAGATATTATCGGTGCTTTTATGTTTAATAATTTGAGTGACAGACTGAATGCCGTATTTAAAAAACTCAAGGGGCACGGCAAATTAACGGAAAAAAATATCGAGGAGGGCCTAAAAGAAGTTAGAATGGCACTTCTTGAGGCCGATGTACACTACAAAGTTGTAAAAAAGTTTATTTCCGATATTAAGGAACGTGCCCTGGGGCAGGAAGTTATGGCAAGCCTGACTCCCGGCCAACAGGTTGTCAAAATCGTCAACGATGAACTGACGGAGCTCATGGGGGGTCGCCTTGAAGACCTGAACCTTTCAGGGCCTGTGCCGGTATCGATCATGCTGGTGGGGTTGCAGGGATCCGGCAAAACGACCACCGCAGGCAAGCTCGCTGTTTTTTTGAGGAAAAAGGGGAAAAAGCCGTATCTGGTTCCGGCAGATGTTTACCGCCCTGCCGCCATTGACCAGTTGAGCAAACTCGGCCAGCAATTGTCTGTTCCCGTTTTTCCATCCAGCCTGGAAATGGACCCGGTACAAATTTGTCAGGAAGCCAGAACCACGGCACACCGAACAGGGTGCGATACACTGCTCATCGATACGGCCGGTCGTCTACATATCGACGAGGCATTGATGGATGAACTTTCCCGTATCAAGGACGCAGTCAAACCCGCCGATATTCTCTTGGTGGCCGATGCCATGACAGGTCAGGACGCTGTTAATATCGCCCAATCATTCAACAAGACCTTGGATATTGGCGGCGTTGTCCTTTCAAAGATGGATGGCGATGCCCGTGGCGGAGCAGCCTTGTCGATAAAATCGATAACCGATAAACCGATAAAGTTTGTCGGTGTCGGTGAAAAACTCAGCGATCTGGAGCCGTTTCATCCGGACAGAATGGCCTCAAGGATACTGGGGATGGGGGATGTCCTCACCATCATAGAAAAGGCCCAGTCTGTCGTTGACGAAAAAAAAGCGGCGGAACTCGAAAAAAAATTAAGAAAAAATGAGTTTACACTCGAAGACTTTCGTGATCAAATGGTTCAGATTCGGAAAATGGGTTCTATGTCAGAACTCATCAATATGATACCCGGGATGGGTCAAATGAAGCAGCTCAAAAATCTCGAAGTTGACGAAAAGGAATTTGTTAAGATCGAAGCGATTATTAATTCCATGACCCCCTTGGAGCGACGCCAGTATACTTTGATAAAGGGAAGCCGCCGCAAAAGAATTGCGAAAGGGAGTGGAACCAGTGTACAGGATATCAACAAGCTGCTTAAAAATTACACTCAAGTTATTAAAATGATTAAAAAAGTCAACAAAGGCGGCATGCGAGGGTTAGGCATGGGCATGCCGTCGTTTTGAAGGAGAAATTTATATGTCAGTTAAAATCAGATTGGCCAGACACGGCGCAAAGAAAAGACCTTTTTACCGAATTGTTGTTGCGGATAGTGAATCCCCCCGGGACGGTAGATACCTAGAAAATGTCGGAACATACAATCCTTTGACAGATCCGGCCAAGGTTGTTCTGAAACAAGAGCGGATCAAGTACTGGATTGATCAGGGCGCCATTCCTACAGACACTGTAAAAAGCCTTTTGAAAGAAGAAGGTTTTTTTGCTAAGCCTGCATAAGATCTTTACCCCTACTCATAAGCCAACAAAGGAGATCGAGCTATGAAAGATCTGATCAAGTATATTGCCCAGGCGTTGGTTGATAATCCAGAAGTCGTTGAAGTTTCAGAGGTAGAGGGGAATCAGACCTCGGTATTAGAGCTCAAAGTGGCCCAGGAGGATTTAGGAAAGGTGATTGGGAAACAGGGACGAACAGCGCGGGCCATGCGCACCATATTGAGCGCTGCTTCCGCCAAATTAAAAAAACGATCGGTTCTTGAAATTATAGAATAGGGATGTGGAAAAAAACGGGTTTCTTACTGTTGGAAAAATCGTTGGCGCCCATGGAGTAAAAGGAAACCTTAAGGTCTATTCTAATGCTGAATCTTTGTCTGTTTTCACCCCAGGCAGTTCGATTCTTGTTGTCCGCGCCGGCAAAATCGAAAAAAATTATACCATAAAATGGGCCAAACCTCACGGTAGACGCATTCTTTTATCATTTGAAGGTATTGGGAACCGGAATGCAGCTGAAACCCTGATCGGCGCCGAGCTTCTTATCGAACGGGCCGCGCTTCCTGAGCCCGAAGAAGGTTCCTTTTACTGGTGTGACATTATCGGGCTTTCAGTTTTTACCACCGATGAACAGTACATCGGTCGCGTTGAATCGATAATATCCACCGGCAGTAACGACGTTTTTGTGGTCAAGGATCTGGATAAAGGCGATGATAATGAAACACTGATTCCCGCGCTTGAATCGGTGGTTTTGGAAATAGATTTCGAACATAAAACCATGCGGGTGGCTTTGCCGGAAGGGTTGTGAAATTTAAGGGGATGAATTTTATTGTCCTGACTATTTTTCCTGAAATGTTCAATCCATTTTGGGAACACGGGATTATCAGACGCGCGGTAGATCAGGACAAAATTTCCGTATCAGCCATAGATATCCGAGATTTTGCAGAAGGAAAGCACCGTATTGCCGATGACAGGCCATACGGCGGTGGCTGCGGGATGATTATGAAGCCCGAACCCCTGGCCGGTGCCATCCGGGCTGCTGAAAAAAAAGCGCCGTTGTCCAAAAGGATTCTCCTGACACCCCAGGGGCGACGTTTTGATCAGAGTGTCGCCCGGGAATTGGCATCATCGGATGGACTTATTTTGGTTTGCGGCCGCTACGAAGGCGTTGATGAACGGATTTGCAACGATTTTATCGATGATGAAATTTCCATCGGTGACTATATCCTCACAGGGGGTGAACTGGCAGCCATGGTTATCATCGATGCCATAACCCGGTTGATTCCCGGTGTGCTCGGCGGTAAGGACTCGGCTGAAAAAGATTCTTTTTCAGACAGTGTGTTGGAACATGCACATTATACACGGCCCAGGATCTTCGAAGACGTTGAAGTCCCCGGTGTACTGTTGTCGGGCAACCACAAAGAAATCGAGAAATGGAGGCTTGAAACGTCGCTGATACGCACATTCCTGAAACGGCAGGATTTGCTGGAGGATAGACCCCTGAGCAGCCAGGAGATTGAAATTCTGAAAAAGTGGTGCCTCGATATTGAAAAAATCATACACGACCAATCTTTATATGGCCCTGACGCATTATCCGGTGGTCAACAAGAAGGGTGATATTATTGCATCTGCGGTAACGAACCTGGATCTGCATGATATATCGAGAGCGGCAAAGACATACGGTGTGCGATCATTTTATGTGGTCACGCCCCTTTCCGACCAGAAAGCACTGGTGGAAAAAATTATTTCCCATTGGTTAAAAGGAACAGGCGCAAGATATAATCCAAAACGTAAAGAAGCCCTGAAGCTGATCAGAATAAAAAAATCTATCGATGAGGTCATCGAACATATCCGTAAAAACAGCGGAGATTCACCGAAAACGGTTGTTACCAGCGCCGGTCACAGCCCCCGTAATATAAGCTTTAAACGGTTCCGGGAAATGCTCCAAGATGACACCCTTTACCTGTTAATATTCGGTACGGGCTGGGGGCTTTCAGAAAAATTTATGGCAGATGCCGATTACGCACTCGATCCGGTCTTCGGAAATACCGATTACAATCACCTATCCGTGCGATCGGCTGCAGCCGTCATACTTGACAGACTGTTTGGAAGAAAAGAATAAAAAACCATGCTCGAAAACTGCTGAATTACGAGCCTAATGAATGAATTATGGAGATGAATATGGAAAGAGTACAACAGATTGAAAGAGAGATGATGCGGCTTGATTTGCCGGATTTTGCCGCCGGTGATACCGTTAAGGTTCATGTAAAGATTAAAGAAGGTGAAAAAGAACGGATTCAGGTTTTTCAAGGTGTCGTGATCAGCAAACGCGGCGGCGGGACAAAGTCTTCATTTACCGTTCGCAAAGTATCTTACGGAATCGGGGTCGAGCGTATTTTCCCGTTACATTCTCCGGTCATCGACAAATTGGAAGTGGTCACATTCGGACGTGTACGCCGTTCAAAAATATACTACCTGCGCAAATTAAGGGGCAAGGCAGCAAGAATCAGAGAACGTCGCATCAATTAACCGTCTTTTGTGAACCTTAACCGTGTCGGTTTAAAAAAATCAGGATCCCAACAACCCGTATAGTTAAGGCGAACTTAACCTCGATCGATTGTGATTCCATGGGACAAGACCTGTGGTTATTCGAAAAAAAAAGCATTGATAACGGATTTTCAAGAATCGCGGGTATCGATGAAGCCGGCCGGGGACCACTGGCCGGCCCGGTTGTGTCTGCAGCGGTTATCCTGCCTAATTATTTGCATATTCCCGGAATATCCGATTCCAAAAAATTGACACCCAAAAAACGGGCGTATTTTTACGACAAGATTTACGACCGTGCGGTCTCCATTGGAATCGGGATCGTCGACCCGCCGGAAATAGATCGCATCAATATTCTGCAAGCCGCCCTCCTGTCCATGGCCATGGCGTCTGAAAATCTGGCCCCCCAACCGGATTGCCTTCTCATAGACGGTATTTTTAAGATTTCTTCAACCCTGCCCCAGGAGCCGATTCCCAAAGGTGACGCCCGCAGTATTTCCATTGCCGCTGCGTCGATCATTGCAAAAGTAACCCGTGACAGGCTGATGGAACGGTACCACCAGGATTATCCTCAGTTTGGATTTTCCAAACACAAAGGATACCCGACCAAAGCCCATAAGGCAGCGATCCGGGAATTCGGATCCTGCCCCATCCACAGACAAAGCTTCAAAGGAGTTAAGGAATATTTGTAATCCCCTAACGTCAACACCTTAAATATTTGGCCTTAACCTTGTAGAACTAAAAAGGTTTTATAATGCTAAACAAGCGGCAGCAATTCGGTAAAGAAAGTGAGTCTTTAGCCGTAAGGCACCTTAAGAAAAACGGATACAAGATTCTGGAGCAGAATTACCGAAACAAACTGGGGGAAATCGATATCATTGCCAAAGAAAAAGGAACCCTGGTCTTTGTCGAGGTCAAGGCCCGAAGGTCGGATCTTTTCGGAAACCCCAAAGGGGCGGTCACCCCCAAAAAACAGCGTAAAATTTCCATGGTTGCCTTGTACTATCTTAAAGCCACGAAACAGACCCGTGCCAAAGCAAGGTTTGATGTTATTTCAATAAGTTCAGCCCAAGACAATCCCCGAATAGAGATCGTAAAAAATGCCTTTGAACTCGCCTACGGATAATTTGAAGTGCCTAAACGTGGTATTCAGTTAATTTTTAAATTGACTGCGCTGGAAGCGCAGTCCTCGTAACGCAAGAATTTTAATATTACTGTTGTGAAAAGCGATGGGTTTGATGTCAAATCTTTGTAATAAAACAGGTGACCTTTATGTGGTGACGACACCCATCGGAAACATGGAGGATATTACCCTAAGGGCCCTAAAAACCCTCGGTCAGGTCGATCTTGTGGCTGCGGAAGATACCCGGCACACCGGCAGGCTGCTGGCATATCATGACATCAAAAATAATCTGATCTCTTATCATGAACATAACGAAGAATCGCGCACGCCGGTGTTGATTCATCGTCTCAAGACAGGATCATCGGTTGCACTGGTAACCAATGCCGGCACCCCCGCCGTATCGGACCCAGGCTACCGGCTGGTCAAAGCAGCCATAGCGAACGATATTCGGGTTATTCCCATTCCCGGAGTTTCTGCCGTAATTACCGCTATCAGCGCTGCAGGACTGCCAACCGACTCTTTTATTTTTGCAGGGTTTCCCGCCCGAAAAAAATCAAAGCGAATGGATCAGCTCAAAGCACTGGCCAATGAAAACAGAACCCTAATATTTTATGAATCGCCGGGGCGTATTTTATCCTTACTGGAAGAAATCATGAATGTTATGGGGAACAGATATTGCGTTCTTTGCCGGGAAATGACAAAGTTGCACGAAGAATTTTTAAGGGGTGTTTTATCTGAAATTATGGATTCGTTGCGCCAACGGCCGGCGGTGAAAGGGGAATGCACACTTCTGGTAAAAGGCTCTGAAGAAAATAATGAAGTCTCTCTGGACATCGTTAGAGCTGAACTCATCAAAGGGCTTGCTGAAAACGGAAGCAAACTGTCCGAGGTTACAAGAACGGTCGCCCAAAAATACGGTCTTCCTAAAAATAAGGTATATGAAGCGGCGCTGAAGCTGAAACGCAAGGTGGATAGCGCATAGCGCATGGTGCATAGAATATTGATATGGAGACAATCCTAAATCCTAAACCCCAAACTCAAAACCCGATTATTTATCCGGTTATTCTCGCGGTTCCTGATAAACAACAAAAACTTACCGGCAGAGAAAAGGTTGCCTTTTTAAGCCGGCATGCCAGAGGCGCCCTTGAAATATCCGCCCAAAAAAGCGGCGTCGAATTAACCCATCTAATAAAGGGTGAAAATGGTGAACCTTTGCCCTTTGACGGAAATTACTGGTCTCTTACCCACAAAACCGGATATGTGGGCGGGGTGATTGCTTCAACGAAGATCGGTATGGATTTAGAAAAAATCCGTCCCTGTTCAGCGGCGCTTTTCAGAAAAACGGCCCAAGACAGCGAATGGCGCCTTTCAAACGCTGATCCAACCAGACTTTTTTTTCGGTACTGGACGTCAAAAGAATCGGTAATAAAGGCTTCGGGAGCAGGTATCAAAGATCTTTCAAAATGTCGAATTGTCAAGATAATCGATCATAACCATCTGATCATAAATTACAAAAACCAAGACTGGATTATAGAACACCATGATTTCGACGGCCACCTCGCATCGGTGGTTAAAAACAATTTTAATGTTGAATGGACAATTCTGCCGGCATCGCTCAATGACAACGCCAAAAGGCACGTCGGCTGAATGAACAACGGAACCCGACAAAATGAAGCTCCCCGCCGCAAGCGGACGGGGTATTGAAAATCATAATATAGGAGAGCTCCATGGACTGCATGAAAGAACAGAATCTCAAGCCGTGCAATTGCAGCTACGAACCGTGTGCCCGTAAGGGCGTATGCTGCGAATGTATCAGTTACCATTTAAAAAGCCGGGAGCTTCCAGCCTGCTGTTTCCCCAACGATGCCGAACGGACTTACGACCGTTCCTTTGAGCATTTTGCCCGTCTGGTTATGAATCACCGAGCCTGAAATTTTTCGTATGGTTATAAATGACCGGCAAAAACCTTAACCTTGAACCAGGAGATTTTGATGACCGATCCGAGCCTAAACCATGAAGTCGCTGAAAAATTCAAACCCTTTCAGGATGAAATATTAAGAAGTTATAAAGATAACATTCATTCAATAACCATCACCGGAAGTTCCCTGACCGATGATTTTGACCCCGGAAAGTCAGACGTCAATTCTGTGTTTGTCCTCAATGAAATGGATTTAAAGTTTCTTGAAATTCTGGCACCGTTGGGAAAAAAATACGGCAAAAAAAGAATTGCCGCACCACTGATTATGACCCCTGAATACATCCAGAATTCTCTGGATGTCTTCCCCCTGGAGTTTCTGAACATAAAACTGATACATAAAACCATATTCGGAAAAGATCTCTTTCAAGATCTTAAAATCGATCCATCTGACCTCAGGCTGCAGTGTGAAAGGGAACTGAAAGTCAGATTGATCGGGCTCAGGCAGGGATATCTCTCTGCTTCAGGAGACCGAAAAATACTCACCGATATGTTTATCGATTCTTTTTCAGGATACATTCCCCTTTTCAGGAGCATTATTGTTCTCTTGGGAAAAGAACCCCCCTTGAGAAACCACGATGTTCTGACCGCCCTTGAGGAAGTTTCCGGCATAAACACCCGTGTATTTAGAACGGTGTTAAAGCAGAAGAAACAGAAAACAAAACTGATGATGGAACAGCTCAACGCCATCTTCGAAGACTATTATACGGCTTTGGAAAAACTGGGAGATATTACAGATGACATCAAAGACTAGACCCGCAGTTTTTCTGGCAATTCTCTTCCTGTGCCTGGTTGTCGGATCTGTTTCTCATGCCACAAGCGTTCCGGAAAAGCCGCCAAGATATGTTGTGGACCTGGCCGGTATTATCGATGATGCTTCAGAAAACAGACTCAACGGATATCTTCAGGAACTTGAACAAAAGACAACGGCCCAAGCGGTGGTCCTCACCATACCCAGCCTCGAGGGCGAATCCATCGAAGACTTTTCCCTAACAATTGCCCATGACAAATGGAAACTCGGCCAAAAGGGAAAAGACAACGGCGTGCTGTTGCTGATTTCCCTAAAAGACCGAAAGTACAGAATCGAGGTCGGTTACGGACTCGAAGGCGTCCTTCCGGACAGCCTTGTGGGCAGCCTGGGCCGGGACCTGCTGGTACCCTATTTCAGAAAAGGCGACTATTCAACGGGCATTTTTACCACAGCACTTGCCGTAGCAGATAAGATTGCCGAAGCCTCGGGGGTTCAAATAGAGGGAATGCCCAAGATAAGATACAGCACACAGCCGGCAGAAAAGGGCGAACCCGCCGGTCCCTTTAATACCATAATAACCGTTGCATTTCTGATTATTCTGGGAATACTGTTTATAAAAAATCCAAGACTGTTTCTGATGTTACTTTTGTTTTCATCCATGGGCGGCAGAAGAGGTTCATGGGGCGGTGGCGGCGGTTTCGGCGGCGGCGGTTTCGGCGGTGGCGGCGGCGGTTTCGGCGGCGGCGGGGCGTCCGGAGGCTGGTAGTTGAAATAGCTGAGTGCTCAAATTCATAAATACATCTACTAAGTTATTATAATATTTAATTATTATTTATCGGAGGAACATTATGTCAAAAAAACTTAAAACCATACTCATCATCGTGGGTGTCATTTTACTGGTCGGTTTTATGATGTTCGGCAAAATTATCGCCGAGTATAACCGAGTGATTGCCATGGATGAAAATGTTAAAGGAAAATGGGCGCAGGTGGAAAACCAGTTAAAGAGAAGATATGACCTGATCCCCAATCTTGTTGAAGCGGTAAAAGGCTATGCAAAGCATGAAAAAGAACTGTTCGAAAATATCGCCCAAGCCAGAACACAATACTTTCAAGCAAAAGATGTAAAAGGCAAGATCAAGGCTTCAAATCAGCTTGAAGGTGTACTCTCAAGGCTTCTTTTACTCCAGGAAAGATACCCGGTTCTCAAGGCCAATGAATCGTTTCTCAAGCTGCAGGACAGTCTGGAAGGGACTGAAAATAGAATTGCTGTGGAACGAAAACGATACAATGAATCTGTTCAGCTTCTGAACACATATACCCGTACGTTCTTCGGAAGGTTTTATGCAATGTTTGCAGGCGTCTCAAAAGCAGAATACTATGAGGTGCCCGAGGCTGAACAAGCAGCCCCTAAAGTGAAATTCCAGTAACATTTTGAGATGCCGTTTCAAAACCTCCCATGGGTTACCAAATTTTATCCCGCTAAAGCGGGAATAAAGATTCAAAAATCATTCACCGGAAGGTTTTGAAATGACGTTTTGTCCGTTGGACCTTATCGGGCGCAAAATATGTCTTTTTTACAACACACTCCCGCGATGATCCGGATGATCATCGTATTTATTTTTGTCCTTTTTTTGATCAGAAAAAAGCTCTCATTGGGTCATGCTTTTATGCTGGGAGCTGTTGTATTAAGCTTTTTTTTCGGTTTGCAACCTAGGGCAATGATCGGGTCCATGGCCCAATCCATCGTATACCCGAAAACCTTGTCTCTGGCACTTATCGTTTCGTTGATTTTGGTTCTCAGCAGCAGTATGGAACTTTCGGGTCAAATGGAGAGGATGCTGAGGAAGTTCAGGGGCTTAATTAAAAATATCAGAGTAAATCTTATCATTTTTCCGGCCCTGATTGGGCTTTTGCCGATGCCGGGCGGTGCTGTTTTTTCCGCACCCATGGTAAAAGACCTGGGAACCCAGTACGATCTTTCCGGCGACAAGCTCAGTTTTATCAATTACTGGTTTCGTCACATCTGGGAATACTGGTGGCCGTTGTACCCCGGTGTTCTGCTGGCGACACTTATGGCGGATATTAATCTTCTCAATTTTATAGGCTTTATGTTCCCCATAACCCTTTTGGCGGTCTTCTTTGGCTACCTGCCGTTAAAGGATCTGGGTCAAACAACAGGAAACGATCCGAGCCAGGATTCCCATGTGACGGTATGGCCCTTTTTCAAGGAGTTGATACCGATTCTCCTGGTTATAATTCCGGGACTTGGAACGGGGATACTTTTTTCTTTTATGTTCCCAAACCTTTCTATTTCCAAAGAAGCGGGGTTAATCCTTGCCCTTTTTGGGGCCATCGGATGGGTCTGGTCCACAAATAATTTAACCCAAAACCAAATATGGACAGTGATTCGCAACCCTCAAAATTTAAACATGATGTACATCGTTGCATCCATTTTAATTTTTAAGGGAATTCTAGAAGACAGCCATGCGGTCGGAGAGATTAGTCATGAATTGATAGGTCTTAAAGTTCCGCTGATGTGGATTGCCGTGATACTTCCGTTTTTAGTGGGGCTTATTACCGGAATTACCATTGCTTTTGTCGGCGTGACGCTCCCCATATTGATTCCGCTGATCCATTCCCTGGGTGAGAGCGGTTTTATGTTACAGTATGTTATGCTGACCATCGTTTGTGGTTTCTCCGGTGTGCTCCTTTCTCCGCTTCATCTGTGCTTTATCCTGTCCAATGAATATTTCAACACGCGTATGGGCGGCGTATACCGGCATCTCTGGCTGTTGTGTGTTTGCCTCATGAGTTCGGGAATCGCTTACTTTTTGATATCCCGATGGATATTAAAATTGATATAATCGATTTTAAGAAAGGCGCCATGTTTAGATCCACACCTTATTTTCCATGGTGCGGAAAGATTGGATGACGCTTTTGGGACCGATAAACAGAAACACTATTTTCCAAAAATATGGCATCCGAAATATTTTACAATTGATCAGAACCACACTGAAAAGGAGTCTCACGTGACTAGAGAAATAACGTATCAAGACCAACCTTGGTTAGCCAATTATGAAAAGGGGGTACCGAAAAATATAGACTACGAGGAAATATGTCTGCCGATGATTCTTGAACGGACGGCCCGCCAGTTTCCAGATAAAATGGCACTGCTCTTTGAGGGATATAAACTTACCTATCGTGAACTCAATGATATGGCAACCCGTTTTGCCGCCATCCTGAATGCCTTTGGTATCCATAAAGGTGATCGTATCGCCATCCTGTTGCCAAACGTTATCCCCTGTGTGATTGCCTACTACGCCATCTTAAAGATCGGCGGCATAGCGGTGATGAATAATCCGCTGTATTCTGATCGGGAACTTGAACATCAACTCAACGATTCCGGTTCAAAAATTCTCATTACCATAGACCTGTTGGGCAATCGCATGATCGACCTTCGGCCAAAAACAAACATAAAACAGATTATCTATACGTCCATCGGTGATTATCTCCCGTTTCCCAAGAACCTTTTGTTTCCCCTCGTTGCTAAAAAGAAAAACCTGGCTGCAGATGTAAACGCCGCTGAAAATGTTTACAAATGGAAGGATCTTCTGGCGAAAAGCCCGCCCGATCCACCGGATGTGGGACTGTCCTTTGATGATGTTGCCATGTATCAGTACACCGGCGGCACCACAGGCGTTTCAAAAGGCGCCATGCTCACCCACGGCAATCTGAGCAAGCATGTTCAACAGTGTGAAGCATGGTTTCCGACATACCACAAAGGTGATGAAGTCATGCTGGGCGCCCTGCCGATTTTCCATGTCTTCGGACTTTCATGTGCCATGAACTTTGCCATACATATGGGGTGGGGGCATATACTGATTCCCAAACCCCAACCCAAACCCCTCCTCGATGCCATCAAAAAGTACAAACCCACCTTTGCGCCCCTGGTACCGACCATGATCATCGGAATGCTGAACCACCCGGATATCGATAGGGTTGATATGACGTCCATCAAGGGATGTTTTTCAGCGAGTGCACCGCTTCCGCTGGAAGTGATCCGTAATTTCGAGAACAAAACCGGTGCGGTCATCGTGGAAGCCTACGGCTTGACAGAATCGTCGCCTGGAACCCACGTAAACCCATTTGCGGATGGAAAGCGGAAAGTCGGAAGTATCGGGGTTCCGATTTCCGACACTGAATGCAGAATTGTAGATCTGAATGACAGAAATACAGACGTTCCGGTTGGAGAAACCGGTGAAGTGCTGGTCAAAGGCCCACAGGTCATGAAGGGTTACTGGAACAATCCCGAAGAAACGGCCAATGCCCTGATTGACGGCTGGCTCCATACCGGAGATATCGGCAAAATGGATGAAGAGGGTTATTTTTATATTGTCGACCGTAAAAAGGATATGATCATATCCGGGGGCTGTAATGTTTATCCCCGCGATATTGAAGAAGTATTCTACGAAAACCCCAAGGTTCAGGAAGCGACGGCGATTGGGATACCGCACCCGACCCGGGGCGAATCGGTCAAAGTCTTTGTTGTGGTCAAACAAGGAGAAACTGCCACCCAGGAAGAGCTCATCGAATATTGCGAAGGTAAGATCGCCAAGTATAAGTTTCCAACCGAGGTTGAGTTCAGAGACGAACTGCCTAAAACCAACATAGAAAAAATTTTGAAAAAGACTCTCAGAGAAGAAGAGATGGCAAAAAGAAAAAACACATGAGGCGCCCCGACGCCCCCCAGAGGCAGGATCTTTGCCCCAGATAAACAAAAAAGAAAGATAGGTTTCACGGGGTAAACCTTGCTCCCACAAGCCGGCGGGGTATTACCCGTATGAGGATAAATTTTTATGTTCCATAGCAGGCAGCGGAACGCTTTTGAAGATGCGTCTTGCCTTTATTTCCTGCCGCCGTGTAGTTTTTCCCCCGCCAGCCAGCGGTAGGGTTTCCAGTAGATATGACGCAGCCACTGTGCTGCAGAGCGTCCTTTTTCCGCCATATTGTCGAACAGGACATAAAGGGTCGGCACCACCAGCAGCGTAAGAAAGGTGGCGACCATAAGGCCAAAAATTACCACAATGGCCATGGACCGCCACCACTGGCTCGACTCACTCACCCAGGAAATCGCCAGATTACGGAAGTCGAAGGAAATACCGGTCACCATGGGGATGAGGCCCAGAATCGTGGTAACGGCGGTGAGCAGCACCGGCCTAAGCCGGGTGGCGCCGGCTCTAATTACCGCTTCTTTGACGGCCAGTCCCCGTTCCCGCAACCGGTTGATGTAGTCGATGAGAACGATGGCGTTGTTCACGACCACCCCGGCAAGGGATATAACCCCGACGCCGGTCATGATGATGCCAAACGGCTGCTTAAACAGCGTAAGGCCCAGAAAGGCGCCGCCCAGGGAAAGAATTACCGAGGTCATAATAATAAAGGGCTGGGACACCGAGTTGAACTGGCTGACAAGGATTAAAAAGATAAGGAAACAGGCAATCACAAAGGCCTTGCTTAAAAAATCCTCGGACTCTTGCTGAAACTCGTTTTCACCCGTGAACCCCACTGTATACCCGGGTGGCAGGGGATATTGTTTCAAAAGCGCTTCAGCCTGGGCCCGGGCCACCGGACCGGGAATTTTGGTTTCGTCCACATTGGCCTTAACCGTCACCACCCGCTTGTTGTCGATCCGGACAATATCGCCGATACTGCCGCTGTATTCCACCGTGGCCAGGGTCGACAAAGGAACCATCTCGCCATTGGGTGTGGGGATCATCAACTCCCGGAGCACGTCGGTGACCCGACGGTCCGCCTCGGGCAGCTGCACGGTGATGTCATAATCTTCATCACCCTCACGAAACGACGAGACATCAAGGCCGTTGTATGCTGTTTTCAGCGCAAACCCGATCATGTCGGTGGTGAGGCCGAACAGTGCCGCCTTCTGTCGGTCTACCACCACCTTGACCGAGGGTGTGCCCTCGACAAAGTCATCGCGGATGTCTTTGACGTGGGGGATCCGGGAAATGATGGCCCGAATCTTTTTGGCCGTGTTACCCAGCATTTGGAGATCATCGCCGGCAATCTCGATATTGATCGGTGCGCCGGTGGGCGGCCCCTCTTCCTGCATGGCCACGGTAATTCGGCCGCCGGGAATATTTTTAACCCGCTTGCGAATGATATCGACGGTGTCTGACGACGATGTCTTGCGTTCGGCCATGTCCAGGAACCGAATCCCGACATGGTTGGGTGCATTGGGGTCAAAAATCGAACTCTTGGAAGAAGTTACCGCCTTGACATAGATGTTCTCGATATTGCCGAGATCGCTGGGACCTATAAAAATATCGCCATTGGCTTTTTCATGGGTCTTGGGCAACAGGGCCTGCTGATACCGGCTTCCGTTTCCGGCAGTCGGGGCGAACAGGTCTTTTTCTGAAATACCGGCCACCGCCATTTCGATACGCTGCATGATCCGGTCAATATAGTCGATATCCGCGCCTTCCGGGACATCGACGTTGACGTACATGGACTTTGGCTGGATGTCCGGAAAAAATTCCACCGGTTTTTCAATGCCCACCGCCAGCAGCCAAGCCTGGAAAAACAGAATCAGAACGGCAAAGGCAAATCCCACCACAATAAACGGTCGACGCAGCGCGAAGGTAAGCATTGTCGAATAGGATGAAAGCATCCTGCCTTTAATCTCAACGGGTTTTTCACCGGCGACCTCGATCTCTTCGGCACTTAACACGTACTTTTGGTGGCTGTCCTTTTTGGTCTTCATAAAAAACGAAGCCAATGCCGGATTAATCACCATAGCCACAAACAGACTGGAAGAGAGCGTGACGATCAGGGTCAGCGGCAGATAGCTCATAAATTCCCCCATGATTCCGGGCCAGAAAAGCATGGGTGAAAAGGCGGCCAGTGTTGTCACGGTGGAACCGATCACCGGATAGGCGACCTCGGACGTCGCCCGTTTGGCCGCCATGATCCTCGATACGCCCTGTTCCATATAACGGTAAATATTTTCAATGATTACAATGGCGTTGTCAACCAGCATCCCCAGGGCCAGGGTCAAGGAAAAGAGCACCACCATATTCAGCGTAATTCCCATGATATGAAGGACTATAAAAGACAGCAGCATGGAAAAAGGGATGGCTAGACTCACCAGAAATGCGTTTCGCAACCCTAGGGCAAAAAAGAGAACGACCACCACCAGGATTAGACCCGAAAGGATGTTGTTTTCAAGATCGGCGACCATGAGCTTGATGTCTTTTGCCTTGTCCATGACCTTGACGATCTCGGTGCCACTGGGCCAGGCGGGTTGTTGTTTTGCGATCCGCCGGTCGATTTGGTTGCTGATTTTAATGATGTTTTCACCGGAGCGTTTTTTGACGGCGATATTCACGGCAGAACGGCCGTCCAATCGGGATCTGCTGGTCTCTTCCTTGAAGCCGTCCACCACCCGGGCGAGGTCTTTCAGGTAAACCGGTTGGCCGTTATGGGTGCCCATGATCAGATTATAGATCTCGGAAGGCGTTCGAAATTCGCCGGGCACCCGCAGCTGAAATCGGCCGTCGCCCATTCGGATGGCACCGCCGGAGGTGTTCTGGTTTTCGCTGTACAGAATTTGCTGGAAGGTGGGGATAGACATCCCGTAATAGGCGAGTTTTTCAGGAAAGACCTCCACCCTGATTTCCCGCTCCAGGCCACCGGTCACTTCCGCCTCGAGCACGCCGGGAATGGCCTCGATATCATCCTTGAGATCGTCGGCGATCTCCTTGAGTTTGGCCAATCCACAGCTTCCACTCATGGAAAAGACCACGATGGGAAGCTCGGAAAAATTCACTTCAAAGACCGAGGGGTCATTTTCCAGGTCCGTGGGCAGTTCGCCTTTGGCCTCGTCCACCTTGTCTTTGACATCTTGTAAGGCGTTGTCGATGTCCGTGCCGGTAACGAACTCGATATTAATAGAGGAAAGTCCCTCACTACTTACGGATTGGATTTTTTTGACACCGTCCAACCCTTTGAGTTTTTTCTCGATCTCAATGGTTACTGCGGTCTCCATATCCGTGGGTGAGACCCCCCGGTAGTCCGTGGTAACAAAGACGTTGGGGATGGTAATATCCGGGTCGGACTCCCTGGGCAAGACATTGTAGCAATAAACTCCGAAGACGAGGATAATCACGGCAAGCACCATCACGGTGATGCCTTTGTTGACAGCAGTATCGGAAACGATCATAGCAGTGTACCCTCTTTGTCGGAAACGATTCGGACGATGTTCACCCGCTGTCCGTCCTCTACGTTGCGGTGGCCTTCGACGATGACCCGATCTCCCGGTACAAGCCCTTTTGTAACCTGCACTCGCCAATCTTCGAGGATTCCCAATTTCACGGCCCGTCGCTTGGCCACACCGTCTCCCTCCACATAGACATACTGTTCGCCGTTGCGAGTGATCACCGTATAAAGGGGTACGCTTATGGTGGCCTCTGCCACTTTTTTTACGATCTCCGCCCGAACGAACATGCCCGGCAAAAGCATGCCGTCAGGGTTGGCAATGGCCAGTTCCAGGTTATAGAGACGGGCGGCGTTATCCGGTGAGGCGGCGAGAACCTGCTTGCGACCCTCTACGATACGGTCGTTCAAGGCCTGGACGGTGAGTTTGACGGTGTCGATGTTTCGCACCGTGGCCACGTCCGACTCGGGTATGCCGATGACCGCCTTTACCGTATCGATTTTGAGGATCCGGGCAATGGGATCGGCCACGCTCAGGAGCAGCCCTTTCTTGGCGTCCAACCGCCGGATCACACCGGACATCGGTGCGGTGATGTTACAGCGAGAAAGCCTCAGCGCCGCATTCTTCATTTCAGCCCGGGTGGTCTGAACCTGGGTTTCAATATTTTCAAGTTCAGCTTTGGGGATCAGGCCTTTTTTAAATAACTTCTGCAATCGTTGCAGGTTAGCGAAAGCCAACCGGTACGAGGCCCTGGCGGCGTCGAGTGCGATCTGGTAATCGGCCGGATCGATACGGGCGATGACCTCGCCCGGAGTCACCTGATCGCCTTCCACAAGGCGCACTTCGATCACCTCGCCGCTGATTTTGGCAAGCAGTTCCAGATCGGTCCACGGCTCAATAATTCCCGGAAGATTGATCCGGTCACGTATGATGCTGGACTGTACATCCAAAAGCACCACATTGGTGGCCGGCCGCTCGTTGGCCAGGGCTTCGGCCTGTGCCTCGGCGATCCGCGTCTTCTTCGCATTGATCACCGTAAAAAGGCTGACAATTAAAACCACGGTGGCAAACAGCAGAAAAAGGGGCAGGGCTTCCCAGATTATTTTTACGATCCTGCCACGCTTGGTTTGAGGCTTGATTTCTTTGGCGTGCATGGTAGTTACCTTTTATTCGTATGGTGTTGTCCGTTGCCGGGAGCAAGCCCTTCCATTGCCTGCTGCATCAGTTTTCGCAAAGCGTCCTCAACTTCTTGTTCGTTTTGAAGGCGACGCTGGTACCATGCGGACAAAACGAGCAGGTAGAAGGCATAAAAATGACCCGAGATATAAAGAAGGTCCAGGTCGTCGCGCAGTTCTCCCCGGGATATCGCCCGGGTAAGGATTTCGCCCAGAGCGCCGAGGTACCTTTCGGAAAGGTCGTTTGATTTCTCCATGGTCAGTTCCTTGGGAAAAATCATTTCCCGAACCAGGATGCGGCCGAAGTCGTAGTTTCTGGAAACGTAACGGAGCTGTTCCATAAACAAGGTCAGGAGTTGTTTCTCTATGGGGGTGTCCGGGTCTCTTTTTTCAGCGAGATCGGTAAAAACAAAATTAATTTCGTCCTCGCAAAAGGCCAGAAATATCTCGTTTTTGCTCTGGAAGTAGCCATAAATGGTGCTTTTGCCGACACCGGCCTCCTTGGCCAGTTGATTGACGGTTGTATTTTCAAAACCTTTTTCCGAAAAGAGCTTGACGGCTGCATCCATAATGGCCCGGCGTGTTTTTCTCTTTTTTATTGCTCTAAGACCGCTCACAATTTATCCTTTCTGTGAAAGTCGACCGAAGTCGGAAATTTAATCACGGGGGCGGCTTTTGTCAACAAAAAAACCGACCGCAGTCGGATTTTTGCGCCCGGCTCGAAATCATGACCCAAAGGTCCCATTGGATTGGAAAGACATTTTAACTGCCAAGCAGGATAAACTTCCTATATTACAGGGGGGTTCCCCTATAAAAATAAGGCGTTCGCCCTATGGACAAATTTTCCTGAATATGAAAATATTTTAAAATATTCGACATCTGCTCTGCATCAACGCATCTCGTGAAACATGGTTTTCTGCCGGCCGCATTTAGGATTACTTTTTTTCCCCGAATTCAAACGGGTATCGATCCGTCAATTCAACCCATTACTCGGGAGTGTATTAACACTCCCATATTGAGCAAATTCCATTAAGGCGGTTTCCATGAGGAAATACCTCAAAATCTGCTGATTTTGCTCAAAACAGGACCGTACAGGTTCTGTTTTGAGCAAGATCATCTCAACCAATCAAAAAGGTCGATCTTGAAAATAGACGTATGACTCCGTGAGGACGGTTTCGGTATCAAGCCGTCTCTGGTCATCGGGTTCGTGGTGGCCCGGAGCGAAAGGAGGGAGCTATGTATTTCCAGCAGGCAGATCTTTTTTGGGGTTTGAAACGGGATTTCGTAAAGGAACTGATGGATATCGCTGAAAAAGAATCCTATAAAATAGGACATTTTATTTTTCACAAGGGAGATCCTGCGACTTACTTTTATATTTTAATCAAAGGACGTGTCAAACTGAGCATTGGTGACGCAGGGGGGGTGACGTACACCGTCGATCATGCCGGCGAGGCTTTCGGATGGTCCAGTCTCATTGATCGGGACGTCTATTCTGCATCGGGAGAATGTTTGGAAGAGTCCATACTTCAAAAATTTGACAAGAACAAGGTACATTCGATTCTGGATAAAGACCCGGTCAACGGGCTCATATTCTTTAAACGCTTTGCAGGAACCATCGGAAGCCGTTTGCTTTGGAGCTATAATATGCTCACAGCATCTTCTCGAGCGAGAATTTCCCCTTCTTCGGGAACGGAACAGATTCAAAAATCCGACGCCGTTGTATGAAAATGTCAATCTGAGCTGCAACCGCGAGCGCATTCTCCACCGATTTCTGAGGAGATGAACGCCTTTTGTTAAAAGGGTCAAAATGATGTCACGCTAAGGCGTTAAAACCCGTTTTCGTTCATTTTTCATTAAGCCCGCGGGCATCATAGAAACTATCAATTTTCGATGAGCGCGGATCTCTCACCTGCTGGAACGGTAGGAAATCCGAGCTCATCGTCTGTTTTAACGCCCATCTCTCACAATAATCCATGATATACCATCAATAAAATATTCCTTTTATTCTGAAATACATCGATTGATTTCTGAACGGCCAAGGCGCTTCGTCCTTCCGATCGCTTCCATGATTTTTCCTTCGCTGCCCCCCGTGTTCCTTCACATACCATGCAGTGTAATTGGAACCAGGTTTTGAGACATAAATTCAGAAACAATGGGTGACCCATGTCAAATTTATACGCCCCCTAACAAACACAGAATGCAATGGGTGATTTCAGCGAGTTTTAAGCAATCAGATAGAAATTATGATCCAAAAAATCCAAATGCCAATACAAAACCCGGGATTTAACAGAATCGATCTCATCAATCACTTGACTTTACTTGAAAACAGGTATATTTGACCAATCAATGAAGGCTCGCAATTGTTGGCGGGCAGGTTTCGTTCTGAAGGGAACATCCATTTGTCAAAAGTGGCAGCCTGAAGTTTGAAACCATTATTGTTTGGAAAGGAGAGTTTCACGATGGCTAATGGGATCGTAAAATGGTTTAGCGAAAAAAAGGGTTACGGTTTTATTGAGCAAGAAGACGGGCCGGATGTGTTCGTTCATCATTCAGGCATCGATGGAGCCGGTTTCAAGTCTCTGAATGAAGGTGATCGGGTTTCCTTTGATATCGAGCAGGGAGCGAAAGGGCCTTCCGCCGTAAATGTCAAAGTAATTTAGCTGACGATATTTAATCAGAAAAAAGGTGCTTCATTGAATGATGCCGGAGTGCCTTTTTTATGGGTCGTATTTTTTCAGAGCTAAAAAGTATTTTATGCCCGGGTGCCCGGATCAGTAAATCTGTCAAATTCCTCCCAGAAGATCGATCGGACTGCATCTGTCTCTCTGAGAATTTCATGGCGTGCCCTTGGAATTTCCATAAATTCGCAATCGGGCAGCAAAGCACAGATTTTCTTTTGAGCCTCATTGGATACGACGTTGTCCTCACCGGCGCTGATTATCAGGATTGGTGTTGTGATCTTTTTGGCAAACCCGGGCTGAGTGAGAATACCTGTCGATTTTATGCTCTCTGATAACCACCCATAAGTCACCCCTCCTAAAGCAAGATCAGGATTTTTTGCGATTACCTTATTTGTATCCATCAAACGCATTGGATCTGATGTGAGGTTGTTGCCTTCAAATGTTTCATCCGCATAGTCACCGGACCCAATGGCATATGCATGCCTTAAACCGATTTTATTTGCAGCCCGGGAAATAAAACTTGCAAACCATCTGGACAGGGGGGATGTAAAAATATCTATCATCGGTGCTGTCAGGACCGCCCTTTCAACCATTTGGGGGTGATCATGGATAAAACGAAGTGCAATATGACCGCCCATGGAATGGGCAAGAATGATCAGCGGATCCATGGCTTTCGGCTTAACCACGTTGCTGACGAACATTTTCAGATCATTCAAGTAAATGTCGAAATCCTCGATAAACCCCTTATGTCTGTTCGCCAGCATCCGTGCTGAAAGCCCCTGGCCGCGCCAGTCCAAACTGTACACATCAAAACCTCTTTCAATCAACTCGCCGATGGTTTCTCTATATTTTTCCATGAATTCTTTTCTGCCGTTGAGCAAAAGGATCGATCCTCGCCTTCGTTCTTTTTGGCAGTACGCTATACCATAGCGGATCGCGCTCCTATCCGACGTCTTCATAAAATCATACGATGTAAGCATCTCTGGTTTAGCGCTTGAAGTATTCGGGGACATAACACAACCACCTAAACTGGAGCTCCCCGACGCAACCGGAGGGCGTATTAAAAAAACATAGTAAAGAATCCTGGCCCAGAGGACCAGGCTTTGGTTTCACCCCATAGGGGTGTAGTATAAACTTCAACTCAAACAGTTGGAGTGTTGGAATAATGGAGTGTTGGGTCTAAAAACGTAATTTTTCTGAATAAGAATCACAGAAATACTCATGGTACTGATAAAATTGATCATGTTTCTCAAGCCCCTCATCCCATTACTCCATCACTCCATTATTCCGGCAACAAGATTCTCAGGCAGAGCCGGA
>JAQYVT010000147.1 GCA_030145345.1 Desulfobacterales bacterium | reverse complement strand
CTAAAACCGAATTTTACTTAGAACCTATTTTTTTTGTGTCCCAACTTCATTACGAGGTTTTATTCACGACGCCGGTTAAATATCAGTTCTTGAAGAAAAAAGGTGAAATATTATGCCTATTACACAAGAGAATCGAATGTTACGTATTGCTACACCACTGGAGGATAACGCTGTGGTGCTGTCAGGTTTTTCAGGAACCGAAGGCCTTTCTGTTCCTTTTTCCTTTGAACTGAACCTTGTGTCAGAAAGCGATTCCATCGCTTTTGACGAGATTATTGGAGAAAATATTACGATTTCCATTGGTGAAGAAGAAGCCAGCGCACGCTTTTTTAATGGAATCGTGTCCCGGTTTTCTCAGGACAGCGGTACAGGGGATACCGGTTTGGCGCATTATTCGGCAACCGTGGTTCCGTGGTTCTGGTTGCTGTCCAAGACGACCAATTCCAGGATCTTTCAGGATAAATCCGTTCCGGAAATCGTGGAGGAGATTTTTACCGAAAAAGGGTTTAATGATTTCCGGATAGAACTGGATGGAACCTATGAGCCAAAAGAATACTGCGTACAATATGCTGAAACAGATTTTAATTTTGTTTCCAGGCTACTGGAACAGGAAGGCATATTTTATTTTTTTGAACACGAAAACAGCATCCACACTATGGTCCTTGGGGACTCGCCCGGCAAACATTCAGCTTGCCCCATGAATGAATCTGTTGTGTATCGCTCTGGATCTATAGGGGGAAGCGTTCGGGAAAGTGTTATTACCGACCTTGACAAATGGCAGGAGATACGGATCGGCAAATATACGGTAAATGACTTTAATTTTAAGTTACCGAACAACGATTTGCTGGTTGGGGTTGAAAATCAAACCCCCCTCGGGCCCGGGGTGCTCGAAGTGTATGATTTTCCTGCAGAATACAAGACAAGGGCGGAAGGAGAAAGGCTGGCCAATATACGGATGCAGGCAGAGGAGGTGCGAACGACCTCCTTTTCTGGATCCAGTAACTGTAGAGGATTTACAGGTGGATACAAGTATAATCTGTCCGAAGGACATTTCCGGTCTGAGATGAATGGGCAGACATATGTGCTGACTTCCGTAAACCATAGAGCTTCTGAGCCTGCGGGCGGCTCAACAGCAGGGAGTGGATCATCGTTTCTCTATACAAATAAATTTACATGCATCCCTTTTGAGGTACCGTACCGGCCGGCTTTTATTACACCCAAACCAATGATCCCAGGGGTTCAGACCGCTATTGTTGTGGGCCCTGTCGATGAGCAGATTCATACGGACGAATATGGCAGAGTCAAGGTCCAGTTTCCCTGGGACCGGAATCGGCAGTTCAATGAGGATAGTTCCTGCTGGATTCGTGTCAGTCAGACCCAGGCCGGAACCGGGTGGGGTGCCATGTTTCTTCCACGCATTGGACAGGAAGCTATTGTGGATTTTCTTGAGGGTGACCCTGACAGGCCTATTATCACCGGTTGTGTTTATAACGGGCTCAACACGCCGCCGTACTCCCTTCCTGACGAAAAAACAAAATCAACGATAAAAACAATATCTGTTCCCGATAACGGGGAGACCAATGAGATCCGGTTTGAGGACAAGGCCGATGAAGAGCAGCTTTTCATTCAAGCAGCGAAAACTTTCGATATCAGGGTCAACGATAAGAGCCGGGAGCATGTGGGCGAAAACCGCCACCTGATTGTAACTGAAAACCAGTTGGAAAAGGTGGATGGAGATAAGCACCTGAAGGTTGCTGGAGACCATAAAGAAAAAGTTTCCGGCACCATTTCCATCCAGGCTGAAAGTGGGGATATCCTGCTGAAAACAGGGGGAAATTTTGCGGTTGATGCCTCTTCTGAGGTTCACATTAAAGCCGGCTCAACCCTAATTATAGAGGCCGGTTCTCAGCTGTCACTAAAAGTGGGCGGCAGTTTTGTAAACATTGGTCCCGCAGGTGTGGATATATCGGGAAGCATGGTGAAGATCAACAGCGGCGGGTCTGCCGGTTCCGGTTCCGGATGTTCTCCTGACTCTCCGGATGAGCCGGAAGAAGCAGATACAGCAGAACCGGGGTCCGAATCGGAACTCCCCAGTTTAACCCCGGAAGAGGTCTCGGCCATGCAACTTACCCCCCAGGCCATATCGTTCAGCCAGGCTGCGGAAAACGGAACGCCGCTCTGTGAAACATGACCGTAGACTTCATGAGCCCGTGCAGGCTCAAAAGAAAACAATAGACAACAAAATTTATCTCTGGCGATTCACCGTAAGTAATACAAAAGTTAATCATCCAATCCTTTGTTGGATTTCAAGTGCTTATAACCTTTGAACCTTGAACAGATCACGGTGGGTTTTAAAAAGGCCGATTCAGCAACCCGGGAGTCTATGCATGTCAATACAAACACCATTCAGGGAATGGCGGATCAACAGTTTATTCAGTGCAGGCGCAGGCTGGAATATCCTCACCGCCGGTGGGGCCATGTATACGCTGGAGGCCCAGGATAATACCCGTACTGCCCCCCCGGTGACAGGCGATATTCGGTCCTATAACATTCAACAACCGACCAGAACAAGGGCCACAAGACGTCAGGCTGTTCCTGAAAGCCCCAGTACAGAGGTGGTTTATCATCAGCCGCGGCTGCAGGGCCTGTCATTGCCGCGGCTCATAAGACGTTTTTCAGTAACTTCCCTATCCGGCGGGGCGGGTCTTGACCTTACGGATCTCGCCGGAATACCGGCAGGGAACATATCATTTCCCGGCCTGCCGTCAAGCGGTCCGGATCCGGTTGAACTTGTTCCCCTCCGGGCAAGTGCGGCAGATCTGACCGGCTTTGCCTGTATTCTGGAGATAGGCGCTGCACTTGTGGCGGGTGTTTCCATTCAACTCATATTTCTGGGTACATCACCCATTATGGGCGTAAGAGACATTTCCGATGGCGTAAGGCTGGACAGAGCCAGTCTGAACGGCCACACCTCTTCATTTGAGTCGCTGATCACTTTTCTTATAAGTACACTTGCGCCCAAGGGGGTGGCCCTTATGGCGGGAGTGAACATTGGAATAGGTGAGCTTGGCGTTGCGCTCCAGGGTGCTTTTCTGCATGCCAGTGCCGTGGGGTCCACGGTTTTTACGGTGGATGCAAGGGATATATGATAACGTCAGGTTTAAGGGGAGAGGGTTCACGGTTCAGATGAAAAAAAGGATAAAAAATGTCAAATTCCAATAAATTGCAGGATGCAGTAACCCGGGCGTTATGGCAGGGCGACGGGCAGGGTCAGGGCAGCTTTTATGCCATACTTGATGCGGCAAGAAAGCCTGTCATCTACTCAAGGCTGGCAGAGTCCGATAACCGGAAGGTCTGCCTTCTTATCGGGGATCAGGCCCGGAAAATGGCCACAGTTGCGCCGTACCTGGTTGAACTTGATAAAAACGATTCCTTTACCCAATGGATTCTGGAAAAAGGCTGGGGAAAGAGCTGGGGGATTTTTGTGGAATCGGAAGCGCCATTCATAAAACTGAGAAATCACTTGCGAACCTTCTTGAGAATTGCAGATGAAGACGGAAAAAACTTTTTTTTCCGGTATTATGATCCCCGGGTGCTTCGTGTTTTTTTACCCACATGTGACGCAGAGCAGCTTGAGGCAATGTTCGGGGCGGTTGTCCGGTACTATTCTGAAGGCGAGGACGGAAATACGCTTATTCAGTATTCCACTCGTGACAACAAGCTGGTTGAGGATGTTACAGAGCTTAAATAGCAACCAGTGTTTAGAGAGTTTTGCATAACCCCCAAGTGAAAACTCAAATAAAACACAAAATTGAAATTATTCGTGTTTATAAAAAAAAGAGGATCCCGGTTAAGGAGGTGGTTGTGGGTCCATAGAATGCGGACAGGAGTATCAGGCAACAGTCAACCTCATTTTTATTGTTTTTTCAAAATGGTTCCGATATGAAAGTTTATTCCGCCAACAACGGTCTCCTTGACAAGGCCTTGGATGTTGTGCTGATAAGGCGTGACGTGACCGGCCGGACCCGGGTAAATACCTTATGTTTTTGTTTTCATTCGATGAATGTGCAAAACCGATTCATACGATTTTACGATTAAATCCCCTAAATAAAGGACACTATCAAATGCCATTTCAAGTATGTATGGGTGCAATGCTGCAGTGCAGTTTTGGCACAGCCCCAAGTACGCTGGCGGTAACACCTGAAAATAGAGTGACCACCATGACACCGGATGCCAACATCATGGATCACAAACCCATAAAAAATATCATTTCATTCGTCATGTGTACCACCCAGTCAAATCCGGCTGTGGCAGCGGCCACTTCGGCAGCCACCACAGCAGCACTGGGTGTCTATACCCCCACCCCTGCGCCCTGCGTTCCGGCGACAGCCTCTCCATGGGCTCCGGGATCTCCCACTGTACTCATTGCCAACCAGCCTGCCTTAAACGACACATCAACACTAACGTGCACATACGGCGGGGTAATTACCATAAAAAGTGCCGGACAAACCACGGTCCAGATTCCATAAAGGCAAATGATACCGGATATTTGAACGCTACTTTTTAAATTTTGAAAAAGAAGAGAAAAAAGGGACAGGCTGATTATACTTTGGCATGCCCCTTTTTCTTTTCTCATTTTCTATTTTCTGCTTCGTACATGAAGGACCAAAGGAATTTTTAGGATGGCAGACGTTCGAACTAATTCTGGAATAAATAAACCTATCCGGTCAAGACATGACCGTAAATGTATGGTCTGTGGGGAACCTGCTCATATTTTTTCTACTGGTTCCGATCTTGTATGCCTCAGGGTTGAGTGCAAACATGTGCTTGGCAGAAAGACGTATATGAGCGAGAAGGCATTCAAACAATATTTTCTTCTTCAATCAAGGCAGATTAAATGGCATATCAAGCAGGGTGCAATAAAGAAACAAATACTTGAGGTGCAGCGTGAAAAAGAAGAGAAGGAATATGTTGCATGCCTGATGAGGAAAATCAAAGATGCTCACGGAACTGACCTGTCTGTCTATCCGTATACTATGATACCTAAAAATATTCGGATGATTTGCGATCTTCCGGAACAAAGGAGAGGTGTTTTTCGCGAGTTTTTATCAACCGTGATCAATGACGCATTTTTAGAACTCAAGGACAATAAAGGCAATAATACAGAAATGATTTTCACAAATGAGGGGGTAGAAGATGCATATCCGCTCGAGGCACAGGCCTGCTCCGTCTGCAGGGGTGTTTGCTGTAACACAGGCGGAAAAAACGCCTATATTAAAAAAGAAACTATTCTCCGGTATCTGTCAGGACATCCAGGTCAAACGCCAGGGCATGTGCTGGATGAATACATGGCGCATACGGGTAAAAAGACCTTCGTGAATTCATGTGTGTATCATACGAAAACGGGTTGCTGTTTACCCAGGATCATGCGGTCGGATACCTGTAACGAATTCCTGTGCGATACATTGATTGAATTGGACGGATTGCTGAATAAAACGCCTAATCCCAAAGGGGTTTTATTAATTGAATATGCACAGGAAAACTGGAGAAATGAAATCCCAGGTGATGAAAATTTATTGGAATCAACGGTTTATTTATTGAACAATAACCGGGACGAAGATGAACGCTGATCTTCAGGAGAGCCCTCGCCATGATGCTTCCACAGTCTGAAAGACTTCATGGTTCAAAATCATTCGCATCAGCTCGCTTGCCGCAGCATCCACGGCATCAATCGTTTCAGTACACAAAGGGGGAAGGCTTGATTTATTGACATTCTATCAAGCCTTCCCCAATTGCCGGTTCAGATAACTTCCTTCTTAAACAACCCCATTATCATAGCGATATCAGCAAATTTCATACTTAAACCCATCTCCATCCATGGTCACATTGACCGTTTCAATCTCCTCGCCAACCGCCATGCGCGACAAGATCTCCCTGGACATTTCAGGCATCAGGGAGTTGCTCATGATGTGGTCAATATTCCGGGCACCGCTATCCACCTCTGTACAGCGGCTGGCGATTGCTTCAACGACGTCATCGCCATAGGTGAAAACCGTTCCCCGGTTTGTGGCCATTCGCTTGACAACCTTATTGAGTTTCAACCGAACAATCTTCCGCAGGTTTTCATCCATAATGGGATAAAACGGGATGACTTTCATTCGTCCCAGAAAAGCCGGTTTAAAATGAGCTTGCAACTCTGGCCGAAGGACTTCAGCCAAGGCATCCGCATCAGGCTTGGTCTCTTCATCTGCACTCAATTTCATGATGGTATCCGTACCAAGATTTGAGGTCAGGATTATTAAGGTGTTTTTAAAATCGATTCGACGGCCTTCACCATCTTCGAGCATGCCCTTATCAAATACCTGATAGAAGAGTTCCATTACATCGCTATGTGCTTTTTCTACCTCATCAAGCAAAACAACACTGTATGGTTTCCGGCGCACGGCCTCGGTGAGCACACCACCTTCGCCATAACCGACATAACCCGGCGGGGAACCCTTTAAGCTGGATACAGTATGCGCCTCTTGGTACTCCGACATATTGATGGTGATTATATTTTCCTCACCGCCATACAAAAGATCAGCCAACGTCAAAGCACACTCTGTCTTACCCACTCCAGACGGCCCTACCAGCATGAATACACCGGTTGGTTTGGAGGGATCTTCAATGCCGGCATGGGCGGTCTGAATCACTTTGGCGATTGCCGCCAGTCCATGGTCCTGGCCAATGAGACGTTCACCCATGAATTTATCAAGCTCCATCACCGTTGCCGCTTCATCAACCAGCATTTTTCCGGTGGGAATACCGGTCCAGCCGGAAATAACCTGAGAAATTGTTTCCGCATCAACAGATACCTG
>JAQYVT010000024.1 GCA_030145345.1 Desulfobacterales bacterium | reverse complement strand
GTTCAGGGATTACCTGTACAAAGAATTCGAGAAAATATACGGGGGCATGTGGGACTGTGAGCCTGATCCCATCAAACACGCCCATAAGATGATCGCCCATATCGACAAAAAACGCAAAGAACTGGGTATCGACAAGGCTAGGGACAGGGTTCTCATGGATATGGACGATCGCCGGGAGATGGAGGCTAAGTATCAGGAAGCTTAATCATTTGAAAAGGTTCTAATGTTTAGTCGCAAGACATAACCACCGGATAGAATATTATACAGGGGCTTCCTAACAGAAGCCCCTGTTTGTTTTTTTTAAATCCATTTTCCCATGCTGTTGATGCAGTATAGGGTTTACAATCCGTATATATGTTGGTAGAAGCCATTTCAAAGCTTTCCAGCAAGTTATTTTTGGGTCTTTGGCTGAAAAGCGCTTTGCGATGGGTGGGTGCATTCCGTTGGGAAACAGCACCATCAGCATTTTTTAAACCTAGGATCTTCCGGGGTCCGGTTGTGGATATTTTTCTCGACGGGACGTCGTCTTCAATACGATTCATCCGACAGTGTTTGCCGAATGTGAAAAAATATGAAAATACAAAAGATTACTGAGAAATTCGGAAATTTAGAGATTTTTGAAAAACGATGCATCAACGATGGGTATGCTGAGATTGTTATTTTTTCTGAACAGTTGGATCATTGCAGTAAAATTTTAGAAGATTTTTTAGGGCCTGCCGTAAAGCCATCCGATTTGGAGCCGTCAAAAAATCATGCAAAGGTTGCAGATGAGTTTGGAGGCATCTTTAAAAATCAGACATTGTTTCAAAAAGATTACGATGATATTATGGTTATTGCGATGTTTTGGCCCTGGCAAAACGGGAAGCAGGTGACATTAAAGATTGGGGTAACAAGAAGAAAGAAATAATGACGGACGGTGCGTCTCGACCACGATTCCCCGGCAAACAACAAAGGATCTAAAATGGCATCCAAGCTAGAACCCGGCCATTTGAAAACGTTAGACGGCATAAGATCCATGGACTAAAATACAAATAGTGCGTTTCCGCAATGAAGCTTCCCGCCGCCCCGTAGAGACAGGATCTCCGCCTTACCCCCCAAGCGGACGGCGTAGTAAAAAACATACCCGATAACAAGGATGATGTTTTGGACAATAAGATAAAACACGAAATGGAAAATACGGAACATTGGACCGGGCCGCACAAATTTGAAATGGAAAGCTGGATTAGTTGTGCACCGTTCGAGAGACTGCTAAATATGAAAATCGTCGAGGCCAACGCGGGACGGGCAACATTGACCATGCCTTTTTTTGTCGATTTTGCGCAAGGCGGCGGGCTAATGCACGGCGGCGCTTTGGTGAGTTTAGCGGATACCGCGGTTGTCATGGCCATCAAGAGCATCATCGATCCTCAGACTCATTTTGCCACGGTTTCTTTGGAAACGAAGTTTCTCTATCCGGTCCAACAAGGCATTGTGACTGCCCGAGCAAGGGTTACGAATCAAAAAGAAAGAATATTACACGGTCAGGCCACCGTTTATAATGAAGCGGAAAGATCCGTGCTGGCGTTCACTTCAACCTTTAAAATGGCCAAAGACAAAAAAATCAAAAATATTGCCTTTCAAGATAGGCTGGGTTCTGAACCCATTGACTGAAGCAGCCCGGGTATCGTTATAGATCGACGGGTTGGAAACGAATCGGCCGGATAATTTTTCTGCAATCAAAAGGGGGGACGTAAAATGAAAGACGATTGGGCTGAAAAACTGTCTTGTGCCACGCATTGTTACCGGTGTGAGCATAAATTAGATCCAAAGGATCTGAGAATTCTCTCCGTTTATGATCATCAGGCAATATGTATGGCATGCAAAAATGAGGAACAAGAACGACCGGATTACGAAGAAGTTTCCAAACAGACCATAGGCGTGTGTATGATCGATACGGAACTACAATATGGGGACCCTGAAGGCTACTGTTTTCACCACTTTTATCCGTTCAAATGCTGATATTTGAGAACATGATCAATTCATTCTCAAAAGAATATATTTTAACGGAAAATCTTACCGGTTTGTTTGCGTTCATTTAGGGTCTTACATTAACAAACGTTAAAAGGAGTATTCCGTGAAACAAAATACGAGCCTTGATATATTGAAGCAAGCGATTTTGCTCGAAAAAAGAGGCAAGGCCTTTTATCGGAAGGTTGCAGAAAAAACCGAAAACAAAGGTGTGCGGGATGTTTTTGACACCATGGCGGCCGAAGAACAGAATCATATAGAGTTGCTGTCTGAACAGTTCAAGGCATATGGCAAAGAAAAAAAATTCATTCCTGGTAATTACAATGATTCAGACAGCAGCCGTGTGGCATCCAATGTTTTAACCCGTGAAATTAAGGAGAAAATCTCCGCCGCCGGTTTTGAAGCCGCCGCCATATCTGCAGCGATATCGATGGAAGAACAGGCCGTCAAACTTTACTCGGAAAGTGCTGAAACCACATCGGACCCCGAAGCCAAAGCCTTATATGAATGGCTTGCGCGCTGGGAACGCGAGCATCTCGGCCTGCTTCTGGATATCGACAAAGCCTTGCGGGAAAAAATTTGGTTCGACAATCAATTTTGGCCCTTTTAATCTGAACCCTGTCTTCAAAATAAGAACAAAACAAACAGACACCTGGACGTCTAGGAATCGCTGGTCTTCTCTACGGCTACGGGAATCGTAGTTACGGGTACCGAGGAATTTTTCAACACCTTTTCAGCGACACTTCCAAAGCGAAAATGTCCCTTTTCCCCATGGCTTGCCATAACGACCCAGTCAATCTTTTCGTTATCGATAAGCTTCAAAATTTCTTGGGCCGGATCGCCGACGGCAATATGCTTTATGTACAATGGACACCCTTCCAGATACTTTCCGCAAATCTGATCGAGACGTTTTTCGGCCGATTTGTTCGACCATTGCATCAGTTTGTCGATGTGGGTTCTGTCAAATTCTCCGTACCATGATTCGTGATGTGCAATGTCTTCGATAACGTAAAGCACGTGAATTTCCGCACCGTATTGCAGGGTCAGGGATGTAATATAAGGCAAGGCCTTTTTTGCGCTGCTTGAAAAATCCGTTGGCCACAGGACCTTTTTGATCTTTATCCCAGTTTCGTTTGTCTCCATGATAAGCCTCCTTTGTAAAAAATCACCTGGGAACGATTTAAAACACATACGTTCCAACCAACATAACTACGATATGGTCGTTGTAAAGTCTTGTGAAATCGAGATCGCGCCAGATCAAGTATATCAATTTGTGAAACCCTAATTGATCGTCAAAAACTGGGTGAAACGTTATAAATTTGACTTAGTTACAATCTGTGTTATTTTAAATTTATGAATAATATTTTTTGATCCATTCGAAAAAAGGAGTGTAAAGTCATGTATAATAAAAATGAATTGTGTAAAAAAATCATAGAATTATATCCGGATATCGGAGAATGCGGAATCGACGTAAACGTTGATTATGATGAAGAACAACAAACGTGGGTCGTAGACCTTAAAAAGGATCATCACGCGCTAAAAACGTTTCTCGAAGACGGTGACGCTGAATCGTGTATGGAAGGCAAGCAATGCGTCAGTTTGGGAATTGAAATTGCGCAGCTCAGAGATAACATAAAATTATTATAGTGACCGATAGGGTGACAACCATCGATGATTACATGGAACGAGGAGGAGAACCATGGCATATACTTGTAAGAATTGTGGAGCGTTAGCTGACGAACCTGGACATTTGTGCAATCCCTGTGGAGATAAATCCGATTGCAGTTTTTGCGGAACCCCCAGTGTGAATACCGGCCATATGTGCAAACATAAGTTAGGCGCCATGAAATATGTCTGTGAGGGGTGCGGCCGCGTAGCCATGGAAGCGGGTCATCTCTGCAAGCCATCCGCCATCGGTTGATGGGTTGAGAAACCATTGCACCTCAAAATGAGTTAACAATTCGGTTTCCAAAAAAACTGGGTTTTGTCGTGGTTCAATTCCGGGTTCGGGTGTGCTTTGGCCTTTCTCAGAATAACCTTCCGTTTCAGCCTGCGGCTTACTGATTTTGTGACCGTAAGCAATTCAACCGGAACATATTTTTGGGAACTTCTCTGTGCGTTCAGCTCTCGGAGTCCTGCAGTGCTGAATATTGATCACCGGTTCCAGCCGAGGGGTGTGGTGGAGTTGTCTACAGCAGGGGGATAATTCGTTGGATATGGGTTTCGATGATGCCGAATATTTGCTGATATTTTTTGTATGATCCTCCCATGGGATCAACAATGGTGCTTTTGCGGGTTCCCTTCCCCGGCCAGGCGCCCAGAAGAAAAACTTTTTTGCGAAGCCAAGGGAAAAAGGTGTTTACGAATTTTTTATGAACCGGTTCCATGCATAGAATCAGGTCCGCCTTTTGCAACTCTTCTGCCACCAGAGATCGCGCCCTGTGAGATGAAATGTCAAATCCGTTTTCTTTACAGACCTTTTGAGCATATTCGGTTGCCGGAATATCATTCAATCCGTGAATACCCATGGATGAAACCTTCAGGTCGTTATGGCCCATTTCCCGCCATTTATGTCGCATAAAACCTTCTGCCATCGGGCTACGGCATATGTTCCCAGTACATATATAAACGATGTGGAGCATAATTCAATGTCTCTAACGTTCAACAACTTTTCGAATTTACGATTCTTCTTGAAGCCATCTCAAAATCAAGATTTTGGTTCAAGATCAAGGCGGAGCCGAGTTTTAACCCGCAGGCATACTCAAGTATGTCGAGGACTTAAAACGAGGCTCCAACGCCGAGATTGGGCCAATAGATTATTTTGAGATAGCTTCAAATGAAACTTTGTTCGTCCCACCCGTATGGAAGAATGGAATGCCGGAATATTGGGAATAAGAGCGAAAATAAATTTAAATTGTTAAAAATTCCTCAAACCCATCATTAGATTGCGCCATTATTCCAATTGGGCCGAATCCTTTAACTTATATCCCTAATTCTTATTGAAATCCGAGAAAAGAACTACCTCACAATTCTTAATATGTTGGTTTTTTGCAGCTTGTCCCACAATGTTTTAATGATCGTTAAAGACGCACGATGTTCACTCAAATTTTTATCTCCGGATAGGGAACGACACGATTCCAACAGCGATTCATTGTTGAGCCAAAAACGGACTTCGTTTTGAATATTGTCCTGGAGCGACTTATAAAGATCGATCAAATTGTCTTCGGGAATATTTGCGATCATGGTTTTATCTCTTAAAGACAGTTTTGAAAGAAGTTTGTCGGCTGCTTCCCCAACGGTTTGGGGCAGGTTTTCTTTTTTCATTTCAGCCCGCCGCCGGGGGGTAACGGTGAAAGAATCGGGTATGGTATCATCGATAAGATCCAGGTAGAAAACGGTTTCCAGAATATCGGCTGTGGCTTGATATATCAACGGATCTTTGCTGGCTCTGGAGCCTGCAACATTCAAAACCTCGATGTCATTTTCAGCAATCCATGATTTGATCTTTCCAGCGGCTCGAAAGGAATTGGTCTTGTTTAAATCAATGTGAAGCCACGGCCGGTTATGAAAGAGGGCCATTTCCCGAGTATAATCCGATCCGCCGGTGAGTTTGCCGTGGGATATAATCAGCGTTCCGTCAGAATCCACGACATTTTGTTTGGTCCTTTTATTATAGTTGGATGTTTCCATCTCTTTGAGATTATATCGGTCATCTAAAGTTCGAGCTTCTGTTATCCGCCCCTTGGGTATCCAGCCGCCATGGGGAATTCCCAACTTTATGGCAACATCAAGCGCAGCCTGATCGGCGCCGGTCTGGCCCCCGGAAATAATTTTTGTTATCATTTAATATCTCCAATTTCTGAATTAGAATCTTCAGCAACCAGACAGGTTACCCGGGCGTTTAGGAATCCACCGGCTTCTACCACTAAATTCTTGCAGATAATTTTACCGGAGCATTTTCCGGTTGAAAGTATAATCAATTCTTTTGAAGCCTTTATCTCCCCTTCAAAAATCCCGCCGATGATCATGCTGAAAACCTCCGCATCCGCATAAACAGAACCCTCTTCGGCGATAATCACATTTTCTCCAATAATTGTACCTTTCACCTCGCCCTTGACGATCAGCCGCCCCCTGGAGGAAACGGTACCGTCCACGGTCAATTCTTTATTAACGATGGAAAAATCTTGGGTTCTATTTTTCAAGATGTATCTCCTGCTCGGAAGCCATTTTGAGGCGATTGTCATTCGTAAAATCCTCGAAATAGCTTGCTATTACTAAGGCTTTGACCATTCAGATCGACCCAACCTGACCCAAATCTGAGCGCCACCCCTGCGAACTAGTGTCTATCCCTAAATGGTCTTTTTGCCCAATCTCTGCGTTATGTTCAAAAAATAATCCTCGGAATATTAAACATATGCCTGTGGTTATTTTTTTCGCATGCCTTGATCTTGAACAAAAATCCTCATTTATGGATGGACACCAACTAAATTTTTAACTTCAACGTGATGGCATCTCCTTTTTTAATTTTTAGACGGCGGCTGGCATTGGCGCAATTCATCGCGAGTTCAAGATAACCGAAGCTTCCAAAAATGGCAAGGGGAGACTCGGGTTCTACATCTCCATACCGTTGGGACAACCCCGTAATTATATTTTTGCCGGTCTTGATTTCAAATCCTTTTTCAGCATCTTTTCCAGCAAATTTTTTCAAACAATCTCCGTCAATATTGGAAATACAGTTTCCAAAACGATCGATGGAGACAATGGCCCCGATCAGTTCATCCCCATTGGAAATATGGGGTTTTGGAATATCCAGAGAAACAAGACTCTGTGGATCCAAGGGCGAACCCAAACTATTTATGTCAATTCCCTTGGATATATGGCCACCCACCGGAGCAAAAATATCCCTGCCGTGGAAGGTCTGACTTATGGGATTTAAAAAGTAGCGCGTATTCTCGACCCGAACCATCGCGTCAATTTCTCCTTCCTCCATAAGAAGGGTTAACACCCCGTTATTCGGAGCAAGGAAAACATGGCCCATCATTTCCAGGGCAACGATGGCGCGATGGCTGCCGACACCAGGATCTACAACAACAATGTGCACCGTGTGTTCAGGGAAATATCGGTAGCAAGAGTTAATGAGGTAGGCAGCTTCGATCAAGTCTTGTGGATCGACGGCGTGGGAAATATCGATGATCTTGGCGGAAGGATTGACAGAAAGGATAACCCCCTTCATAACTCCTACATAGGCATCCTCGGAACCAAAATCGGTCAGCAATGTGATTGTCGACATGATAAAGCAATTTTTAACCCTTTTCGCCCGAACAGTTCACGCGTGTGATTCGCCCATTTTTTGTGTTATCGAGGGCTTTCGGCACGTTACGGCAGCTTCGCCCCTGAGGCCTTGGAAATAAAGGAATCAAATCGTGAAATGTCCGGATTAAGGGTCCAATTATTGAAACATTCTTTTCTGAAAGCTCAAGCCGAGATGTTTGCAAGCTTCCTCTGAAGCCTTTCTTCCGGAAGAGGTCCGTGTGACAAGCCCGATTTTTAACAGATAGGGTTCAATGACATCGACCAGTGTATCGGTTTCTTCCTGAAGGGTTGCTGCGATGGCTTCAATGCCCACCGGACCGCCCTTATAAAACTCGATAATTGTTTTTAGATATCTGCGGTCGAGATCGGTCAATCCCTTTTCATCAACACCTTCTAACGACAGCGCTGCTTCGACGGTCTTTTTTGTAATGATTCCATCTGCACGCACCTGTGAATAGTCCCTTACACGTTTAAGGAGTCTGTTGACAATCCGTGGTGTCCCCCTGGATCGTTTCGCAAGCTCGGCGGCCCCCTCATCATCGATGGTGACCTTAAGCAGAACGGCAGAACGTTTGATGATTTGAACCAGATTCGCTTGACTGTAGAAATCGAGGCTTCTGAAAATGCCGAAACGGTCACGCAGGGGCGCTGATAAAAGCCCCACCCGGGTGGTGGCGCCGACAAGTGTAAAGCGGTTCAGCCGATACTTGTGACTTCGGGCATGCATACCCTTGTCAAACACAAAATCGACGGCAAAGTCTTCCATGGCAGAATACAGAAATTCCTCCACAATCTTCGGGGTTCTGTGGATTTCATCGATGAAGAGGATATCGCTGTCTTCTAAATGGGTTAGAATACCGATGAGGTCTCCCCCTTTTTCTAAAGAAGGTCCGGAAGACGTCGTGAGATTGCCGCCCATTTCATGGGTAATAATATGTGCAAGTGTCGTTTTCCCAAGGCCGGGCGGCCCATGAAACAGGATGTGATCCACCGGTTCCTCACGCTGTTTTGCAGCTTCAATCGCTATTTGCAGGGCTTCTACAACCTCCGCTTGGCCAATGTAATCCGCGAATCGTGTCGGCCTTAAAGACAGGATTTCCGGATCTTTGTCAACCGCAAGACACGATCCTGTCAGAATGTCCTGTTTGTCGGAAAAATGTATTCGTGTATGATCATTCATTTTAAACATTCACTCAGTGGGTTCGCTCCGCTCGGCCTGTCCCTGGAAGCGCCCCCGCCCGCCGAGCAGGGCGAGGCGGCCGGGGGCGCTTCCGGGGACAGGTTACAATTGGAATGATGGAACAATTTTAAAATAGAATCGTTTCGCAAGGATTAAAACACTGCCAAAAGCAGGGATGCAAAACCGAAGTTAACACAATGTCGAAACCCCGAGGGGTTAGAATCAGCATCTTTATTGTCAAATCAGCCCCGGGCATTTTCTCCGCGATAGACTTCTTCAAAGAGCTCTTCAGGCGTCGATATGTCGGTGTTACGCTTCATGGCATCCGTAATCATCTGTTTTGCCTCTTTTGTCCTGTACCCGAGTTGACCTATCAGTACCTCCAATACCTTTTTTGACAGGTCTTCGACCACTGGGTATTCTATCTTTTCAGATTTTCGGATCAGCGCAAATTTATCCATCTTGCCTTCGAGTGTGGCGACAATTTTACGGGCCGTCCGGTCACCGATACCTTTTAATTGTTTGAGCGTATTAACATCTTTTGACTCGATGGCTCTTGCAATATCACGAGCAGGAATACTCAAGGCTTTAACCGCCTTGAGGGCTCCGATGGCTTCAACAGAAATAAAGTATTGAAAAAATTCTTTTTCAACCTCAAGATTAAAACCAATCAGAATCGGCTTAGGTTGCCGCTCGGTCTGCTGATAATAGATATAAAGGGAAACCGGGTCCCCCACCGTTTTTGAGCCAAAGGTTTCCATTACAAATGCGGGGAGCAGGACCTCGTAACCGACCTGATTTGCGAGAATAAGTATCCGGTCATCTTCTTTTTTCAAAAGTTTTCCTTCAAGATAACCGATCATTTTATCCTTTCTTTATGTGTTATGCGATTTGAGCCAACTTGGCACTATGGCGGAACAAACCAAGGAGGGCCAATCCCAAGGCATCAGAAGCGTGATAAGGCCGTATGGGCGTCGTCAGGTTTAATAAACTTCGTACGGCCTTTTCAAGCTGCATTTTGGTTGCATTGCCATTTCCGGTTAATACCTGTTTGGCCTCACGAACGGGAACTTCCGTGACAGGTACATCAAACCGGCATCCGGCAAGGAGAACAACGCCGGACACTTTGCCCAAAGTGATGCCGGCCTTTGGAAAATTTTTCACAGAAAATACGTCTTCCACGACCATCAGGTCCGGCTTCTCATCTTTCAAAACAACGAGAAGATTTGAAAAGATTTGATCAAGGCGGTTGGGTAAAGATGTGTTTTTTGAAGTATGAATAGTGCCGAAAGAGAAGTCGTCGATTTTAAGACCCATTCCCTTGACAATTCCAACACCCGTTGCAGATAGGCCTGGATCGATACCGATAATCTTTATCATTCCACGCTCTTTTCTTGACACGGTATTCTCTGTATGGCGTCGTAAAAACTAGTGCTTTTCCGGATCAAAATTTTGCATCCGATGTCCGGTATCAAGGTGCAAGTCCTTTTAATTTGCGTTTGGCAATTTTTGCCTCATTCGACTTCGGATATTTTTTTATAAGTTCCGATAAGATCAGACGCGCATTTGACGTGTCTCCGAGGTTTAAAAACGCAAATCCCTGCTTCAAGAGCGATGCCTGAACCTTATTCCCTTTTGGATATTTTTCGATAACCTTCTGGTATTCCAAAATCGCTTTTTCATACCATTTTTCATGGTAGTATATTTCGCCGATCCAAAACTGGGCGTTGTCAGCATTTTTTGACTTCGGATATTGTTTTATTAATTTTTTGAATCCTTCTCGGGCGGCTTCAAAGTCACCTTGATCATACGCCTGTTTGGCAGACTGGTATATCCCATCTTCAGAAAGTTGGTTTTTGACCTGCTTTTCGGATGTCTTGCCTGAATCCGAGATGCTTTTTTGACCGGACGCTGTTGATTCAAAATTCAAATACTGCTCCAGACGTGCGATACGGTCTTTATTTGAATTTGTACTCTTATCAATGGCCTCTGACGATTTTTCAAAAGCCTGTATTTTCTGTTTTAAGAAGTATTCCGTCTCTTCGAGTCTCCCACTTAAAATTCGGATCTCTTCTCTAAGGCTGTCAATCATTGCACTTTGACTGGCGGTTTTACTTCTAAGATTTTTATCATCCTTATCCAGAGATTTGCCGTATTCAGATAGTTTTGATTCAAGTTCTTTGTTCTTTTGCTCGGCCTCGGCATAGCGGCGTTCCGATTGCGCCAGGCGATCGTCCAGGGAGATTACATCCTGCTGAAGCGCGCATCCGGATAAAACTATCATCCAGGTCAGAACCATTAATACCGTATTTTTCATGGTAAGAATTTAACCCGTAAAACGTCAATTTCATGGAAATCGCCGGCAAGCGACAGCCCGTCCGTCGCTTGCCGGTTATGGTTGCCAGCCCGAATAACGGATAACGCCGAATTGAGTTTTGACGCTATTCGGGAGTCCTATCAGTTAATGGTAAAATGGCATCTTCGGTTCTTTGCCCAGGCCGCTTCATTCTGGCCGGGGTCTACCGGACGTTCTTCACCATAGCTTATGGTGGTTAAGCGCGATGCCGGAATACCAAGGTCTACCAGAAAAGACTTTGCACTTGAGGCGCGTCTCTCACCCAGAGCAAGGTTGTACTCAAGGGTGCCACGTTCGTCGCAGTGTCCCTCGACGGTAGACTTGACGTTAGCATTGTTATGGAGCCATTCGGCTTTTACTTTTAATATTTCTTGTGCCTCCGGCGTCAAAACAGCGCTGTCAAATTCGAAGCCGACATCTTCATTTAAGAAATTATCTTTCGCCTTTTGTATCGCTTCTTCCTTGAGGCTCGCCTCTTCTATGGCCCGCTGTCTGGCCAATTCTTCCTGTCTTGCTTTTTCAGCAGCAGCTTTTGCAGCTTCATCTTGGGCCTGTTGGGATAAAGAGGTGTCCTCTTTGACAGCCTTCTTTGCACATGAAGCGGTGAACAGCAAACCGGGGACTACAAATACCATGGCCAAAATTATCCACAACTTTTTTTGCATTTTTTCCTCCTTTTAATGTATTTATAAATTATTTGTTGACCATTCTTGGTGACCATTTTGGTTCTGTCTGCCGGCCTTTCAACGCGAGTAAGCGTCTATGGTCGGTTCCATAGCTCGTCATGACATAGATCCTGGAAGGCCCTTCCCGTGTTGAAGCGAAAACGATAAGATTTCCGTCTGGAGACCAGGAAGGCGACTCATTGTCACCTTCGTTGTGGGTCAATTGAATCGGGCCCTGACCGTCAAACCCGATCACGAAGATATTGTTATGGCCATTTTCCATCCCTGAATATGCCATTTTATCTCCCTTGGGAGACCAGCTGGGTTGTGTATTATAGCGTCCCTGAAACGTCAATCTTTTTATCTGGCCGGAATCTAAATCTTTGACATAAATTTGTGGGGTTCCAGACCTTTTTGAGACAAACGCCACGGACTTGCCGTCCGGAGACCAGGTGGGCGATACATCAATACCCTTGTTATAGGTTAACCTTTTAATAATTTTCCCGGTTCCGGTCAATAGATAAATTTCCGGATCATCAGAAAATGAAAGGGTCGCAGCCAGTTCGAATTTGTTGGGAAACCAAGCCGGTGTTGTATTGATACCTTTTTTCGCAACGACATGGCCGCGATTTTCTCTCAAATTTTTAATGTAAAGATCGGGTTTGCCCTTTGCATAAGAGGTATAGGCAAGCCATTTTCCATCCGATGACCAGGCCGGCGAGAGGGTGATACTTTTGATGTGTGTAAGCTGTCTGGGATTGTATCCGTCAAATTCACAGATATAAATTTCCTTGCTGCCCGTACCTGTAGATACAAATGCGATTTCAGTGTCAAAAATCCCCCGGTCACCGGTCAGGGTGTATATCACCTCGCTACAAAAGCGGCGTATTATCTTTCGTTCATCCGCAAGCCGCCCCTTGTATCTTTTTCCGACCAACAATTGCTCTTTGAAGGTATCGTAGAGTCGGAGCTCTATTTCCACAAGGTTGTCCTGGACCAGAACACCGCCGGTTACCAGAAGCTCTGCGCCGATGCTGGTCCAGTCATGGAAATTGACACTGGCAAAGGCGGCGTCCGCCTGTGGGTTGACCAGGAAGGCTTCACGGTCAAGAAATTTAAAATATCCTGTAAACTCCAATGTTTCAGCGAGAAGATCAGACGCTGATTTTGATAATTGGTCGGTTCCATGACCCGAAGAAACTTTCTTGAACAATGGTACTGCGATGGGAATTTTTCTTAAAAAAGGATGGGAAATGTCAATATAATCGTATCCGGCCCGGGCCACTCCCGGTACCGCCCAAAAAGACATTATTACAATCAGTCCAAAAATTTTAATCCAGCAATTTCTCATAGCAATATCAAACTCCTTAAATCTGAAACGAAAATCTGTATTATTTACTTATTCCCGAAAGCGTAAAGTGAAAACCGGCTTCACAATAGGGCCGTACATAGGCTGATGGGAGCGGGGGAAGTGGATTCGACTTCATAATCGCATTTTTTGCAGCGTCATCAAAATAGCTGTTTCCCGACCTTTTATCAAACCAGACATCCTTTATTTCCCCGTTTCGCATAACCTTAATTGCGACCCAGGCTTCAAGATCGGTGCGGCCCCCTGCCAATTGATCGGAAAATGCCCAATTTTTCTGAATCCGATATGCAATTTCGATTCGATAGATATCGATGAGTTCCAATGCTTTTTTTCTCCCGGATCCGGTTCCGCCAGGAATTCCCCCCCCCCTGCTGTTCTGTTGCTTCTTAAGGTCTTTCGGTCCGGTCTTTTCCACCTGCTTCTCGAGGCGGGCAATGGCCTGTTTGATCTGATCGGGTCTCGATTCGTCAACTTTTTTTTCAATTCGGTCGATGGCGCTCTTAACCACCTTTTCAGTCTTGAAAGTCTTCTTTTTAAGGGATGTTTTAGGCTTTTTCTTGGCATTAAGAGAAATGGCTTCAGAAGGCTTTTTAACGGTTTCAGGCGTGGTTTTAGTGGAAATCTTCGGGGCTTTTTTCTCCGTTACCGACGGTTTCTTGGATTCTACAGCGTTCTTTTTTCCCGGAGCGGGCATTTTCCCCTGAGCGGGGAGGGTTACAAGGCTGACATTTATAACAGACAGGGAAGGTTTTTTCCCTTTCGCATAGCCGGGTGCAAAGATCAGAACCGCAAAAACAATCAAATGACACACACAAGAAGCGGTAAAATTCCAAAATAATGTCCGGCGTTCATCTTTCTCTTCTCGGTCTAAATAATGATGCGGATGTGCCCTTTGATTCATCAGCTTTTTGCTTTTTGTTTGTTGCCTTTTTTATCGTGCTGAATCGGTTCCGTTACCATGCCCAGTTTTTCGACCCCTCCCGCTTTTATCTCAGACATAACACGGACCACAAACCCGTAGGGTATTTCCCGGTCTGCCCGAAGATACACTTCCCGCTCTGCTCTGCCTTCTAAAATTTTCTTGAGTTTCTCCTGAAGAAAATCGATGGCGACCTGGTAATTATTAATATATATTTCATTTTTCTTGTTGATGGTGATGATAAGATTCTCTTTTTTTGCGGCCAGTGGCTGTGACGTTGTTTCAGGCAGCGCAACATCTACACCCTGCATCATCATGGGTGCAGTTACCATAAAGATAACCAGAAGAACGAGCATGACATCAACAAACGGTGTTACATTGATATCAGACATCAGGCGGTCGCCGTTCGTTCCAAGTGCCATGGAAGCTTCTCCCTTATGTAATTATATCACGTTCGATAATATTCAAAAAATCGGCGGAAAAATTCTGTAGTTCAGAATCGAGAATTCTTATCTTCTGCATAAAATGATTGAAGGCGATAACCGCCGGGATTGCAGCCGCCAACCCGGCCGCTGTTGCGACAAGTGCTTCTGAAATCCCCGGAGCGACGACGGCAAGGCTCGCTGAACCTCTAAGGCCGATACCATGAAAAGAACTCATGATGCCCCATACGGTCCCGAACAAACCGATGAATGGCGTTGTGTTTCCGGTTGTTGCAAGGAAAGGGACCATTCGAGTCATGCGGGTGGTCTCGCTGTTAATCGCCCGGCGCAAGGCGCGTTTGACGTTGTCGATTCCGGTGAATCTTGAGCTTAGGGATGCGTTTTCACCCCCTGATGAAGATTTTGATTCCGATGCTTTTGGACTGCCGGCCCGACTCAATTTATTAAGTTCTATATATCCCACGCGAAAAATCCTGGCAACGGGGCTGCCGCGTAGCTGTTTGGCCTTTGTAAAAGCATTGGAAAGATTTCTACTTGTCCAGAAATAATCTATAAATTCAGCCGACTCTGAGAATGCCGTCTTGATATAGCGATATTTCATTATCATGATTGCCCAAGATGTGACTGAAAAAAATAGCAGAAGCAACAGTACGAATTTAACCATTGGGCCGGCATGTATGATCATACTGAGTATATCTAAATCTGTAGAATTCATAAAAAAAGCTCCGTTGTTCATACGGTTGTATTAAAAAAAAATCTTGTCCACCAAAAGTTCGGAAACGCTATTTCCTAATTTTTTTAACTATCTGAACCTGATTTTTGTGTCAAGAAAATTGCTTGCCCTTCATACGATCGTTCATTTTTATGTTGCTTTTGGAACCTCCTGCAAATACACATAAAAGCTGGGTGCCGATGGTATCGGTTCACTGTCGAACCCCATAAAAAGATTGTAACTATTCGGGGGACGGTTGTTTCTCCGTAACGTTATTGGCGGATTCGCTTTTTAATTTCAATGGGTTACCAGTGACGGAGACACCGAAGTGAAGGCGTAATGACTTCCTCCTGAACGCATCAAAAATCATCTCATTTATGAATTGGAAACTACTCAGTGCTCAAATGTGTTTATGGATGGGCACTATTTATGAAAAATCCGTTGAACGGATAAAGGAGTTTCTGTGAAACATGTCGCAAATCTACTGTTTGAAGCAAACATCTTAAAAAAAATCCCCAGATCTGGTTACCATTTTTTGGGTGCCGGCAAGGAATCGGTGGCCGAGCATTCATTTAGCGTTTCATTCATTGCGTTTGTCATGGCTCAAATGGAACCGGATGTCGATGCACTCCGGCTGATCGCCATGTGTCTGGTGCATGATCTTCCAGAGGCAAAAACGGGTGACCTTAATTATGTGCAGAAAAAATATGTGATTGCAGATGAAAATAAGGCCATGAACGAAATAACCCGGAAACTACCGTTTGGAACGACACTTTCCGATCTGTTAGCAGAATATAACGCCCGGGAATCCATGGCGTCCAAGCTTGCCCATGATGCAGATCAACTCGCACTCATTCTTGATTTAAAAGCCCTTTCGGATATCGGCTACGAACCCCCCAAAAAGTGGCTCCCTTATGCTTTGAAGCGTTTGGAAACCAAAACGGGTCAACACCTTGCAGAAAGTATTATGAAAACGGAATGGGATGCCTGGTGGCTCGATAATTATGTTGACAGCCCAGCGGAAAAAGAATAATTTTTTTTGTTTAATCTTAAACGAGGATTTTAAGTTTTTAATGCCTTAAAAAAGAAGTTAAACACGGTTTAGTTCTGCCGTTATTAATCCCATAATACGTTCAACATATCGGAGGAAAACATGAATTGGTTCACCAATACCTTCGGGAGTTCTCTAGGGAAAAAGCTGATGATGGCGGTTACCGGCCTTTTTTTCTGTGTTTTTCTAGTGTTGCATCTTGCCGGCAACCTGACCATTTATATGGGTAAAGATGTTTTTAATTCCTATGCGGAACATCTCCATTCTTTAGGGCCCCTCCTTACCTTGGCGGAATGGGGACTTTTAATTTTTGCCGTTATTCATATTTCTTCGGGTCTGCTCCTTTTTTATCAGAATTTTAAAGCCAGACCCGAACGATATGCCGTCAATAAACGCGCGGGCGGCCGAACGCTGGGGTCGGCAACCATGCCGTACACCGGCGTTATTCTTCTGTTGTTTGTTATTTACCACCTGTTCAATTTTCATTTTGTGGATAAAACCCATACCACCATTTTTCAGATAGTATCGAATGCATTTGCACAGCCCAGCTATGTTTTGATTTATACGTTTGCCATGATCATTGCGGCGGTTCATGTCAGCCATGGATTTTGGAGTGCATTTCAGACCCTTGGCGCCAATCATCCGAAATACACACCTTTTTTAAGGGGGCTGAGTCTTGTATTCAGTCTGATTGTCGGAATCGGGTTTGGTTTTATTCCGGTTTATGTTTCGCTATTAGTATAAGGAGATCACCATGCAGCTTGACGCAAAAATTCCTTCAGGGCCACTTTCAGATAAATGGGATAAACACCGATTTGAGCTTAAACTCGTCAATCCGGCCAACAAAAGAAAATATAATATCATCGTGGTGGGTACCGGTCTTGCCGGTGGTTCAGCCGCCGCCTCTTTGGCCGAACTCGGCTATTATGTAAAAAATTTCTGTGTTCAGGACAGCCCGCGGCGTGCCCACAGCATTGCCGCCCAGGGCGGAATCAACGCCGCCAAAAACTATCAAAATGACGGCGACAGTATCTGGCGCCTTTTTTACGACACCATCAAGGGCGGTGATTTCAGGGCCAGAGAAGCCAATGTTCATCGCCTGGCTCAGGTGAGTAATCATATTATCGACCATTGTGTTGCCCAGGGGATTCCCTTTGCGCGCGAATACGGCGGTCTTTTGTCCAATCGAAGCTTTGGTGGTGCTCAGGTTTCCAGAACGTTTTACGCCAGAGGCCAGACCGGGCAGCAGCTTCTATTGGGCGCATACAGCGCATTGATGCGACAGGTGGCGGCCGGCCTGGTCACCCTGTTTCCTCGCCGGGAAATGCTGGATCTGGTGGTGATCAACGGACAGGCAAGGGGCATCGTTGTCAGAAATATGATTACGGGTGAAATCGAAAGCCATGCAGCCGATGCCGTGGTCATGTGCACCGGCGGATACGCCAATGTGTTTTACCTTTCAACCAATGCCATGGCATCCAATGTCAGTGCAACCTTCAGGGCCTATAAAAAAGGCGCTTTTTTCGCCAATCCTTGTTATACGCAGATTCACCCGACGTGCATTCCAGTGCATGGCACCTACCAATCCAAACTGACGCTCATGAGTGAAAGTTTGCGAAATGACGGTCGTGTTTGGGTACCGAAAACGCCCGGAGACAAACGGCCACCGAACCAGATCCCCGAATCTGAAAGAGATTATTACCTTGAAAACAAATACCCCAGTTTCGGGAACCTGGTTCCCCGGGATGTGGCGTCGCGGAATGCCAAGGCCCAGTGCGATTTGGGCAAGGGCGTCGGAGAGACAGGCTTTGCGGTGTATCTTGATTTTAAGGATGCCATCAAAAGAGACGGAAAAGACGTCATTGCCCAAAAATACGGCAACCTTTTTCAGATGTATGAAAAAATCACCGCTTCGAATCCGTATGAAGCGCCCATGATGATTTACCCGGCGTCTCATTATGTCATGGGCGGACTTTGGGTGGATTACAACCTGATGAGCAATCTGCCGGGCCTTTTTGTAATGGGTGAAGCCAACTTTTCGGACCACGGGGCCAATCGTCTGGGTGCCAGTGCCTTGATGCAGGGACTGGCAGACGGTTATTTCGTGATTCCGTACACCATCGGCGGATATCTTGTCGGGATGGACCGGCCGGAAGTCACCACCGATCATCCTGCGTTTAAGGATGCTGTCCATTATGTCACCGAACGAATTAACAAACTTCTTTCCATCAACGGGAAACGGACGGTTGACGATATTCACCGTCAACTGGGTCACATTCTCTGGGAATACTGCGGCATGTCAAGGAGCGAAGAAGGCCTTTTGAAGGCCAGGAAGCTTATTCAGGAACTTCGAGGAGAATTCTGGGAAAATGCCCTTGTACCCGGCTCGTCGGAAGACTTTAACCAGAGTCTGGAGCGTGCCGGCCGGGTGGCCGATTTCCTTGAGTTTGCCGAACTGTTGGTGATCGATGCCTTTGAGCGCAAAGAATCCTGCGGCGCTCATTTTAATGATGCATACCAGACCGAGGAAAACGAGGCCAAGCGCGATGATGAGAATTTCTGTCATGTGGCTGCGTGGGAATATAAAGGAGATGACACGGCGCCCGAACTCCACAAGGAACCGCTTGTTTTTGAAAACGTCGAATTAACGCAAAGGAGTTACAAGTGACAAAAAATATTGACATAACGCTAAAAATCTGGCGCCAAAAGAACGCCGACGTGAAAGGCGGCTTTGAAACCTACCACGCTAGCAATATTTCAATAGACATGTCTTTTTTGGAAATGATCGATGTTGTTAACGAACAACTGACCCTCGACGGCAAGGATCCCATTGCATTCGATCACGACTGCCGGGAAGGGATCTGCGGAATGTGCGGCGCCGTGGTCAACGGCCGCGCACACGGTCCGGAAAAAGGAACGACACTGTGCCAGCTTCATATGCGGCATTTTTCCAGTGGCGATACCATCGTCATCGAGCCCTGGCGCGCCAAGGCATTTCCCATCATCAAAGATCTGGCGGTGGATCGCAGCGCCTTTGATCAGATCATCGTTGCAGGGGGGTATATTTCTGTGAACACCGGGGGCGCCCCGGATGCCAATGCCATACCGATTTCCCAGGAAATTGCGGAAAAAGCCATGGATGCGGCGGCCTGTATCGGATGTGGTGCTTGTGTTGCTTCATGTCCCAATGCTTCGGCCATGCTCTTTACAGGCGCAAAGATTTCCCAGTTTGCCCTGCTTCCCCAGGGTAGACCGGAAGCGGCCCTGCGGGCCCTGGCCATGGTTCGAAAGATGGACGAACTCTGCTTCGGCAACTGTGGCAACGAAAGAGAATGTGAAGTAGAATGCCCCAAGGAAATCTCCATCTCCAATATCGCCCGTATGAACCGGGAATTTTTTAAGGCCGGGTTGGGTTCTGCCGTCATGTAATAGACATCCAAATGATATTTTAATATGGTGTTCACTTTGTATTTTGGTGCCGTACGAAAATACGCCAATGAAATATTTTACCTTAAAAATTTTTGTTTCCCCAGGATCCCTAATAAACCTTTCGGGTTCCATGCCGTTTTCCGATCACTTCAAGGGTGCTGTTCACCACCACAAACGCTTTCGGATCGATGCTGAAAATAACATTTTTTAGCTTGGGGAGTTCGGTCAGCGTGGTAATGGTGAAGATCACTTCTCTTGGGCTGCCGGAATATGCGCCCTGAGCTTGCAGAAACGTTGCGCCCCGGTTGACCTGCTTAAAGATTTCTTCAGCAATTTCCTTATACTTATCCGAGATGATGAATGTGGACAACCGCTGGTTAAAGCCCGTAAGGACCGCATCGAGCGTTTTGCTGCTCGTGAACACATAAATCAGGCTGTAAAGCGCAATCTGAAGACCGAAAAAATAGGCGCCTGTAATGATGATCACGCCATTTGCGAAGAAACTGGTCAGACCGGGCCGAAGTCCGAATTTCTTATTTCCATATATTGCCAGAATATCCACGCCGCCCGCAGATCCTAAAGATCGGAGAACAATTCCGGCTCCCGCGCCGCAAACGACGCCGCTGAATACAGCGACCAGAATGGGATCTTTGAGCGGAACCGGAGGCGTTTTAATGACGATGGCAGCCAGGGAGAAAAATACCATCCCAAAAATAGTATACAGCATAAATCTTTTGCTAATGCTGAACCAGCCAACGAGCATTAAAGGAATATTAAGTAAAAAATAGGTGATGCCGACATCCGCTGAAGGGAACAGATAGTGGATGATGATGGCCACACCCGACACACCGGCCCCCAAAAGCTTATTGGGAATCAAAATGCTGTTCATCCCTATCACAAAGATGATGATCCCTGCGGTGATCAAAAACAGATTGAACAAGACGGTTTTCCACGTTAAAATGATTTTATCGAGGTCAAAATGGGTGGTTTGCGCTTTCGGATGCATGGCCTTGCCTCCTCTTTGAATTCGGTTATTTACTCATTCGAGGCCGTCTCTGTCATCAGGCAGATAGATGTCGGCCGTTCGGTTTGCTTAACTATAATCATTACCCCAAAAAAATAAATCCCCAAAAGAGGACCGGCGATGATTAAATACTGAAATCAACGGCGGTTTGAATTACAAGAGTTAGCAGGGCGAGTGATGCTAAAAATGCAAAAAATATTGAAATTACAAAAATAATCATCGTGTTCAATCGTATCGGGAATTCGATAAATTTTGATGTCACATGCCTTTTAATGGCAATTTGTTTATATTGCAGACATGGAAGAATGAAATGTTGGAATAAAGGAAAAGCGTTGGCCGGATATCGTGGTAATGATAACGATAAGGCGCTAAAGGAGGTACTATGAAAAGGCTGGTTGAGAGGAAAACATCCATGTCAAAGAAATGAAATAAGCTTGCATACCAGGAAGGGAAAAATGATATCCAAACAAAATATATCTGTTTCAATTATCGCAGCGGCAATCCTTATTTTTTCTAACGCAGCCTCAACGGCGGCGGGGAATACAGGTCCGGTTCCCAACATGAACCTGACCAAGGAGCAGATCAGCAAGCTGGATTCGCTGATCAAGGAACTCAACGCCAAACAACTCGAGATTGTTTCAAAGATCGACGAAAAATTCTTGGTGATAGAACAGGAGCTGAAAAGGGAAGACCGGTTTGACACCCCATTCAAAGCCCGGGCCGGTTCTCGAAATTTTAACGAACTGGTAAAAAATATCAGCGTCCTTTACGGCGATTTGCTGAAACTTCGGGTGAAATATATCCTCAAGGCAAAAGATATTTTAAATGACAAGCAGAAATCGAGGCTGATTTCCGCTCTTCTCGATTTTGACATCGACACGCCTGACGATTTTTCCTACTATCTTAAGCTTGATCTTCCCTCACTGATGCTCGATCTGACCAAAGACCAGATAAAAAAATTCCTTAAATACGGGGCGGACATGGACATCAGGGACCTTAAACTGGAACTGGAAATGAACTACAAGCTTTTAGACCTGCAGGACGAAATGAAGGCAACGGAACAGAATCCGGAGAAGGTCAACAATATCATTATGGTCATCACCGATATCGGCGCCAAACGCATTGACAACCGGGTGAATTACATCTTGAATGCTAAAGATGTTTTGACCTCAGACCAGAAGAAACAACTGTTACAGATGATATTGATGATGTGAAGCTTCTGCAATACTTCTCGTATGTGATCTCACTTTTCAATATGATTGGCTATGTTCGGTATGACTCGATATGCAGTCTGCCGGTTTCCCAGAGTGCCACCGCACTGTAGGTCCTTGCCCAGAAATTGGCTTTTTCTTCCGCAGGATACTTAAAAAAATCCTGTGTCCAATTGAACGAAGGATTTTGATAGATATCCCGAAGAATGTTTGCAATGTGTTTGGGCTTCCAGTGAGCGTGAATGAGGAAATCGAAAACAAGCCCTATCATTTTTTTGGGTTGAAGTGCCGAGGGATTTGGAAAGAAAAGGATTTGTCTGGTCCAGTCCGGAATGTTTTTCTCCTTTTTGGCGGATTCAAGAGCAGATCCTTTGGGAATATCCGTTTCGCTGTCAAAATCTTGGTGAAAAAGATAAAGGTCGGATGATGTATATTCCCGAATAAAATCAATCAATGTTTCATTGGAACAGGGAATGAAACCTGAAAAGCGCTGTGCATGCTGCGCTGCCGTTTCAAGGTCCCACATACAGTCCAGAATAACCTCGACATTCGTTTCTTCGGTTGCAGTATTTCCATCAAAGTATGTTCCGATTACGTCTACCAGTGGAGGTTCGTGGTATTTACCGTATTTTTCTTGATTTTTTTTGTGCAGGCTGAAAGGGCTTCGGATGGAGCGCATAAAAGGAGATCCTTCGCTCCAGGAATTGTCAAAATTAAGACAGCGGTCATCACTATCGGAGATGGTAACCGGGAAAAGACCTGCTGACGCGTTTTCCTTAAAAGCTTCCATGGTGAGAAGGGCAATATATTCAGCAAGTTTTCCGAGCCCGCTAAAAACACGGGCAGCATCCAGTGAAACTCCGTACTTGCGTCGGATGTCCCTGGGATCGATGTAACTGCATGCCTTAATAAGATCCTCTTCCAGATAACCGATTTTTCCCAGTTCTTCTGTGGCACGATATCCTAAAAGATTTTGAAATAAAATATGTGCGCCCGAAGGCGTATAATCCAGAAGATAGGGCATACCCCTTGAGCGAAACAGGTCTTCAAGAAAATGAAGAACCGGAATAACCTGATCAAATAATTTTCTCTGGGCGGTCTTATCTTCATAAAGGGTGTGATTTTCTTCTGCCAGAAAGATCTCGAAATCAATCGGCATAAGCACGGATTGTGATTTTTCGCCGATAAGAGGAATATGGACTTGAAGCGCTCTCTGAAGGGTAAGGCGTTCAAGCCGATGGATCGGTTCTGCTGCTGCCGGAAACCCAGGGTCGTAACCCTCCGCAACAAGTTCGTTGCCTGTGGCAACGACATAATGACTGAGTTGAAAGCAATTTTTTAATCGATCGATCACGCGATGGTAATATTCCCGAGCGTTCATATCTTCAGCCCTCTTGTGAAAAATAAATGATGATGGTCAATCTTTTCGAGTTATTTCAATAAATGGGTGCAACACGCAATTAAATCCTGTTGCCATATTCATGCCGCGAACGCTTCTCAATACCCGCACCGCCGGTTAACGCGACATGGTTTTTAGGGGGGCGAAACTTGAATGGGTTGAGCCGCTTGGAGCGTAGGATCAAAAAGGTTTTCGATAAATAATTATAGTAGGTTAAGTCATCTTGGATGGGATTGCAAGTTTCATCTGTCGGTATCCCGAAATATAGGTAAACGGCCCTCAATGGCCATATTTGTTCGATATTTAAAAAACATTTTTAATAGTATTTACGGGCAGACAATCTCTTGATATATTTAGAATGTAAACATCAATCGGAACTTTCAACTCACATGCTGCCATATTTCAAATTTATTGTTGGATTTGCTGTCATTATTAAAAGCGCGGATTTTCTGGTGGATGGCTCATCATCCATCGCCCGACGATTCAGGGTTTCCGAATTGGTCATCGGGCTGACTGTCGTTGCATTCGGAACCTCCACCCCTGAACTGTTTGTAAATATCATTTCGAGCCTAAAGGGTAATTCCGAAATCGCCATTGGAAATATTTTGGGAAGCAATATCGCCAACATTTTGCTGATTCTTGGTGTGTCTTCCATCATTTGTCCGTTATCCGTCACAAAAGGTACGGTGTTTAAAGAAATTCCTTTCAGTCTTTTGGCTGCAATCGTATTGGGCCTGATGGCAAACGATCAACTTATTGATAAAAATGGCATTTCCGTTTTAACACGAATCGACGGACTTGTTCTTCTATCCTTTTTCATCATATTTCTTTATTATTCAGTTTCCATTGCAAAAGAGATTGAAGGAATCGAGACCCACGTGCCGTCGAAAGAACATGGATTGGCGAAATCGGTTCTACTGGTGGTGTTAGGTCTGGCGGGTCTGTGTCTCGGCGCCGACTGGATTGTTGAAGGAGCGGTGAACCTGGCTTTTAAATTAGGGATCAGCCAGTCCGTGGTGGGCTTGACCATTGTAGCGGTTGGCACTTCCCTTCCTGAACTGGCCACTTCCGCGGTCGCCGCCCATAAAGGAAAACCTGATATTGCCGTAGGCAACGTCGTTGGATCGAACATTTTCAATATTTTTTTTGTTTTAGGCGTCAGTGCGATCATAAAACCTATTCCATTTCACAGCAGAAGCAACATCGACATCGGCGTGGTGATTCTGACGAGCGTGTTACTGTTCACATTTATGTTCACAGGCCAAAAACGATCCATCGACCGATGGGAAGGCGTTGTATCCCTGATGTTGTATGGCGCATATCTGGCTTTTCAGATCATTCGATGATAACCGAAAGACGGATAATAAGAAAGAGATTGAAAATGATAATTTATAGATTCAAGTTTCACACCCTTAATTTTCAGCAACGCTAGTACAAAGAAGTTGGCCGGGAAAAATTATTGAGGTAAAATCATATAAATGCGATGGCTAAATAGAAAAAAGCCATATGAACCTATGTAAGGCACAAAGAGGATGTAACATATAGATATCCAAATGATATTTTAATATGGGGTTCAGTGCATTTTTAGGATTTGCTGTCCTATTCCAAAATTATCTGGTATAATATCTTTAAAGTCACACTAAAAAGGTTTAATTTCGGAAACTTCACTCATCGAGGACAACACCCATGTTAAAGAAAATACTATTATTGCTGTGGGCGGTATTGATTCTACTCCCAGGCAACTCTATCAATGGCAGTACGGATACCGATCATACGTCGTTTGAAAACGGCGATCTATCCACACTCAAGTTTAAGCGCATCGCCGTCATGCCCTTTCTCGTCGGCAAATTGGAATCACCGGAAAAACCGATTGAAAAGCCGCTGAGCCAGCCGTTGGCACAACTTTATGTTGATACCGCAAATTTGGCGGATGGGGCGGATCGGATCATGACCCGGCTGGTCAATGATGTGCTAAAAAATCGATATCCGGATCAAATGGTCTCGATGGAAGAAGCCGCTGCCGTTTACGCGGATGTCATCCGAGACCCAACGCTGGACACGCCACGGAAATTGGCAAAAAAATTTGGTGAAAACTTGCAAGCGGATCTTGTGGTGGTGGGTTCGATTTGGCGTTTTCGGGAAAAAGGGACCGCTAAAGAAATATCTGATAGCCCTGCATCCGTTGCTTTTGCTGTCTATCTGATAGAGGTTGCCAGCGGTAAAAGGCTGTGGCGAAAGGCCTTTGAGGGCACTCAAAAGGCCTTGTCGGAAGATGTATTGGGCGGATTAAAACAGGGTAAAATAGGGCTTCGTTGGGTGTCTGTTAACGAATTGGCCCGCTATGGGGTAAAGAATGTTTTTAGGAAATTTCCGTTGCGTTGAATGTAACCCCTAATGTTGCAAAAGTCGAAGATGTTGCAGATCCAAATTAAACTCATTTTGCCATGTTATTTATGCAACTATAGGGTAAACATCAATCGGAGAGGGTCCGAACTTATATCTGCGGCCCCGTTGAAACAGCTTCTACCAACAGATGGAACCGTTGTAATGACCGCTTTGAGTTTTTAAGGAACGACACAAACTGTCAAATCCGAAGCTTGATATAGCACTTTTTTAGCCACAGTTCCCATGGAAAATTTTTTTTCATCGGAACACCCTCGCTTGCCCAGAATAATTGTTCCCGCATCACTATTTTCAACTTCTTTGAGAATATCTATTTCAGCGCTTTCGCTTCCGTCATCCAATTTGATCGACACCTGATTCTCTTTTAACCCTGCTTTAATAAGTATTTCTTTTGCTCTCTTCAAGTAAGGCGCGACCACTTCCCCTGCCTTATGTTTCCAGAATTTCTGGAATTCAGGGAATTCTTCTATCAGCCCATTCGGCATGAATCTTTTTAAATCTCGTTTTGAATGAAAAATCGTTACATGTGTCTCGGTGCCGGGAAGTATGAACCCGGCATAATCAGCCGCGCGCATAGCATTTTGGGAGTTGTCAATGGCCAAGAGTACATTCTTTTTTCTGACAGCCCCTTTAACCATCCATACCGGGCAAGACCGGCTGAATTCGAGTACTTTGTTCGCGGTCTCTCCTATAAAAAAGGCCTTCGGTCGGCTGAGTCCCCGTGTGGAAATAATAATGGCATCTGCTCGCATATTTTCCGACCCGTTGCAAATATCCCGTGCAACGCCGACCGCTCTCTTTTGAAACACCGTTTCAACAGCCTGTTTCTTAAAACCTTTGTCAAGCAGCCTTTTTTTCCCCTCAGATAGAATTCGTTGAGCCATGGCACTGTTCTTTTTTTCAAGCTCGGTGAACTTCCGGGCCATCTCATCGCTTGTTGTGCTTCCCTCGATCAATATCTGTGGCAAGCTCGGCAACAGGTAGAATAATACGACTTTTAAATTATATTTCGATCCAAAAACGAGGCTTAAATAATTCAAAGCTCTTAACGCATTCTCAGAGCCGTCAACCGGTACGACAACCATTTTGGACGTTATTTTATTCATTGTTTTTATTTCGTTATGGTTCATGACATATTCGGTTTGGGTTTATTCCCGGCAGGCTTTTTGTGTTTCCAGCCGGACAGCCATCCGGAAGCAAGACCGAGGAAGAAGGTGACCAGCAAAACAATGGCCCGGGATGCCTCGGTGCCCCAGAATAAAAATCGAACTTCCACCACCTGGGCGTTTTGTAGGATAAAAACGGCAAACAAAATAGCAATGATAATCAGCGCAATACGTTTAGGTGTCATCCCCAGCTCCTTTCAACCGAAGGTTCCTGAAGTTCCGTTAAGGGTCGGCAGATCATTTTCAAAACATCATCGGATTCCAGACTATAAATTGTCCATCCAGTCTTTTTTTGATTTTTTGCGTCGGTACGGTTCGTAAGTTTTCTGGAGAAAGTCTTTAAAGTTTTCATATAGCATTTTTTCCACATAAACCAGTCGCACCCTATGGGAGCTTAATTTCTGCAGCTCGATGTAAACACTTTCCTTTTGCCACAATATCCGGGGATAGTCGGATGTAAAATAATCCCCCTCGAGGTTTTTACTCACAAAATCATACTTTTTATCCAGTTCATCCCAAATTACATAGAAAAGTTTTGGATCCAAACCAACAATCAAGGCCTCCAGTTCCGAGTTGCCATCAAAAAATATCATTATATTTTTAACACCTTCGGTATCTTTGGGCGTTACGGACAAAAAGGTGTTTTGACCGCGGCTAGGATCCTTTTTATCGATCAGTTTCAGTTGTTTTTTTATGTATTCCTGATAGTTCCATTTTCGCTGTTGAAGCGTTTCAAGGGTTTGTGCATACGTTGTTTTTCCGATGGTCAGACCGAACGGTTTTGGCGGTTCCCCGGCATACGAAGTTACCCCCCAAATTATACTCAGGATCATTACATGCGCCATCAAAACAGAATTCTTTCTCATTTTCGATTCTCCTTGTTTATAGAATAAAGTCCGTGGAAAGAAAGTTGGATCGACGTTCTCTAACGATCGTTGTTATAATTTTACGGTTTAGATCCAATTCCTTTGCAGCCACCAGCGTTCGGATGGAAAAGGCCCGGAGGGCATCTGCAACGGAAAGGGTCCCTTCTGCGGAATCTTTTCTGCCTGTAAACGGAAACGTGTCCGGACCTCGCTGGCATTGGCTGTTGATGTTTACCCGGCAAACCTGATTGACCAAAGGATCAATGAGACGGGCAATTACAACAGGGTCGCCCCCGAATATACTTAACTGCTGACCATAATTCGACGCTACGGTATAATCGATGGGAATTTCAATATCATCAAATGAAAGTATCGGAATTACCGGACCGAACTGTTCTTCGGTATACACTCTCATCTTAGGGCTCACCGGATAAAGTACTGCCGGGTAAAAAAAACTGCGATTGATTCGCCCTCCGTTTTCATTAATTATCCTTGCTCCGAACTGCCGGGCGTCTTCCACCAGTTCAGCCAGATAATCGGGTTTCCCGGTTTCCGGTAGCGGTGTTATGAATACGTTGCCTTCCCATGGCATGCCGAATTTAAGGCGGCTTACAGCCTGTGAGAACCGTTCCAAAAAGGGCTTGATAACTTTAGTGTGAACAAACAAGATCTTCAGGGCCGTGCAGCGTTGGCCGTTGAAAGACAGGCATCCCAGGATACATTCGCGAACCGTCAGATCCAGATCCGCATCCGGTAAAATTATCGCCGCATTTTTGGCTTCCATCCCCAAAACACACCGAAGCCGATGGGGTTTGGGGTGTTTTTTTCTCAAAAAGTCCGACGTCTTGCTGGTACCGATAAGGGCGAGAACGTTGATGCTGCCGGAAGCCATTAGCGGTGGAATGATCTCGCGACCTTCCCCGAAAACAACATTCAGAACGCCTTTGGGAAAAGCATTCCGGAAAGGCACCAGAAGGGGACCGTACAGCAAGGCGCCGTGTTTGGGGGGTTTTAAAATAACGGTGTTTCCCATGATCAGTGCGGGAATAAGGGTGGCAAAGGTTTCATTGAGCGGGTAGTTAAAGGGGCCCATGCAGAGAACAACACCCAGCGGCGCTCGCCGGATTTGTCCGATGATTCCCTGTTCGATCACAAATCGCGATGATACCCGGTCCAGATCTTTTAAAGCCGCAATCGTATCTTTGATATAGTCGACGGTTCGGTCGAATTCCTTGATCGAATCTTCAAGAGATTTCCCGATTTCCAACATTAAAAGCCGGACCACCCGGTCTTTTTGTTCGACCATCTGATGGGCAAAGGCTTGTATGCATTTAATCCGATCCGCCACAGACATTGTGGGCCAGGTTCCTCTGCCGTTAAGATAGGCGCCCGCCGCTGCATCGAGACTCTTCAGGGCTTCTTTTTGCGTAAGCAGGGGATAACTGCCGATGCATTTAGGCTCGAGTCCGGATGAGGTTTTTAGGCAGACCGGCGAAAAAACCGTCTGCGTGTGACCTTTCCAGCCTCGAAGTTCACCGTCGATCAGATATCGATCAACCGGTGCCGGTATGCCGGCCATGATATCTTTGGGGATGCTTTTTTCTTCCGGGAATATGGAATCGATTTTCGTTTTCAAGCGCATCGACCAAACTCCTGTGTCCTGAATTCTCAGCCCGTAGGGTGAAAATATTCGGGTTAACCTTCATTTTGATGCAATAAGACGCTTTCAAGGCCTTTGGCATAAAATTTCTCGATGTATTCCTTGACCATTCGCCGGGCCGAAAATTTTGCTGCATTACTCTTAATGGAATTTTTCATGACGTTTACCCAGTCCAGAGGAACGCCGTCATCCGATACGTTATAATATATTGGAACCACTTCTTCTTCAAGGATGCGGTAGAGTTCGGCGGCATCGGCGGCATCCCGGTTTTCGTCGACGTTTTTGTGACTGAATGCCCAGCCGTTTTTACCGTTAAAGCCCTCTATCCACCAGCCGTCCATTATACTGAGCTGGGGCACCCCGTTCAAGGCGGCTTTCATGCCGCTGGTTCCGCTGGCTTCCATGGGCGGCAACGGATTGTTCAGCCACACATCCACGCCGTGAACCATATATTGCGCCAGTTGTTCCCCGTAGTCCTCCACAAAGGCGATGCGCCCTCCGGTTTCCGGGTCACGGGCGGCATTGAACACCCTTTGAATGATCTGCTTGCCGGGATCGTCGGCGGGATGCGCTTTGCCGGCAAAGATAATCTGGATAGGCCGCCAGCGGTCGTTGAGAAGTTTTTTCAGGCGCTCCATATCATTAAAGAGCAGGTCAGCCCGTTTGTAGGTGGCGAAACGACGTGCAAAGCCCAGGGTTAATACCGAAGGATCGAGCAGTGTTCCACCGGCAATCACGATGGACGGACTGACGTGATCTCGGGCCCACCGACGGCGTGATCGCTCCCTTATGGCATCGATGAGTTTGATCTTTAACCAGTAATGGGTTCTCCACAGCGCTTCATCCGGGATTTTGTCGACCAGTTCCCAGACAAGGGGATTGTCATGATCGGTCAGCCATTCAGGGCCCAAATGGGTATCGAAAAGACGTTTCATCCGGGGATCAACCCATGTGGGGACATGGACTCCGTTGGTGATATGATCCACAGGAACCTCTGACTCAGATGCCTCCGGCCAGAGACTTTGCCACATTTGTCTGGAAACTTCTCCATGCCGTTTGCTGACGCCGTTGCGATGGGCGGACATTCTGAGGGCAAAGGCCGTCAGGTTAAATCCTGTATGGGGTTGTTCAGGGTGGATTCCCAGCTGAAGAAAGGCGTCGCGATCTAAGCCCAGCGCCGGCCAGTAGGCATGAAAATGTTTTTCCATCAGGTGAAACGGGATGGCATCATGACCGGCCGGGACCGGCGTATGCGTGGTAAAAACGGTGGTGTTTCTCACCTGTTCGGCGGCCTCGGGATACGGCATGCCCTCCAGCATCCGGTCACGGATGCGTTCCAAAAGGGCAAAGGCGGCATGCCCTTCGTTAAGATGCATCAGGTAATGTTTGATTCCCAGAATTTCCAAAACTTCGGCCCCGCCGATTCCGAGAACAATTTCCTGGCGCAGTCGTTGCTCGATGTCCCCGATGTACAGACGGGCCGATATGCCGCGGTTCCACGGATCGTTGTTCTCGATATCCGTATCCAGTAGATACAGGGATATTCGACCGACGTTTACTTTCCAAACGCCCACATGGATTGCCGGATCCATGAAGGGAACTTGAACCACAAGCTGCCGTCCCTCATCGTCGAGTACCCTGGAAATCGGTGTGGCATCCCTGTTGATGGGCTCATGAATATTTTCCTGCCAGCCGTCTTCGCGAATGTGTTGATGGAGATACCCTTGGGGATACATGAAACCGACGGCCACCAGGGGGACACCCAGATCGCTGCATTCCTTGATGTGATCTCCGGCCAAAAATCCCAAACCGCCGGCGTAAAACGGCAAGGAACGATGAAGCCCGTATTCAGCGCTAAAATAAGCGACGGCAAAGGTGCCCGGATCACACGGGAAATGGTTCAAAAATCGGCACGATGTGTCCGATAGGTACCTGTGAAACTGAGAGAGCACCACATCGTAATTTCGCAAATAATCGTCGTTGGCAGCGGCAGACGCCAAAATTTCAGCCGGCATCTCTTTAAGCATCTTGTCGGGGTTGTGTCTGCTCTCTTTCCATGCCTGCCGGTCAAGCATTTTAAACAGCATTCTTGCCGCAGGATGCCAGCTCCACCAGAGATTGTCCGCCAGTTCCCCAAGTCCGCTCAAGCGTTCAGGGAGATTTGGAAACTCAACTGTTTCAGAGTCCATTTGTTCAATTCCTTTCCACAACAAGGGAAGTAATGATGTTTTCGGGTGATAGATCGGAGGTTAAGTGTTTGAACGGTCTGAATTTAAAGGTGGCCTTTGATTGCTCGGCCTTAACGGCGTCATTGAAGATCTATCCGGAGAGCCATGGATTACCTCCTTTTGTAAAAAAGGTTCATCGATCAATTACATGTAGGGTCTTGTATGGTTTCACAGCCATTGCTTTTTTTTGAAGAATCCGAGCATTATCCCTGCGGCGACGATAATAATGGCCCAGACCATAAAATACCCCCACCGCCATTCGAGCTCCGGTATAAACTTAAAGTTCATGCCGTAAATCCCGGCGACAAAAGTGATGGGAATGAAAATGGTCGCAATAATCGTCAACACCTTCATGACTTCGTTCATTTTATTGCTCAAAGTGGAAAGATAAATATCCAGCATGCCGGCCAGAATATCCCGGTACGATTCAATGGTGTCGATAATCTGTATCGTATGGTCATAGACATCCCTGAAATAGACATGCAACTGTTCCTGAATCAGAGAAGATTCACTTTTGACCAGGCCGTTAATGATTTCCCGAATCGGCCAGATTTGCTTGCGCAGATATATCATCTCTCGTTTCATCTCGTGGATGATTTCCAGAGTGTCACGGGTGGGATTATCAAGGAGTTCCGTTTCAATATCTTCAATTTTGTCGCCCAGTGCTTCCAGAATGACAAAGTAGTGATCCACTATGGCATCAATGAGAGCATAGGCCAGGTAATCGCATCCTGCTTTGCGAATTCGGGTTTTGGGTTTGCGGATTCTTTCTCTGACGGTCCTGAAAACATCGCCCTGGATTTCCTGGAAAGTAACCAGAAAATTCGACCCCAGAAACAGGCTGAACTGTTCCGATAGAATTTTTTCAGCGTCTTTGTCATAATTGAGCATTTTCAAGACGACAAAAATAGCGTCGTCGAATTCCTCGGTTTTGGGTCGCTGGCCGGTATTTAAGATGTCCTCCAGAACCAGCGGATGGAGGTTAAAATGTTGACCGATTTTTTCGACGGTGTCTATTTCATGCAAGCCGTCGATGTTGATCCAGGTCACCGTGGGCAAATCTTTAAGTGGAAACGCCTCTTCAATGCCGTCGAGAACTCTTTCTTGCAAATGCACATCATCATAGTCAATGAGAGTGATTCGGGTTTCATCCACCTTTTGTTCACCAACATGAACCAGTGTTCCCGGGGATGATCCCGCCTTCTTAAGTTGTCTTTTAATAAATCTCGGCATAACGCAATCCCTTTCCGCTAGAAAAAGATTAGGAGTCTTCACCTTTAATCATCATCAGTCTGTGCTGGAGCGTGACCCGGTGCTATTATCCAAATAAGATGCTAAAAAACGGAAAAGCACCTAAAATAGAGTTGGTTCTATATTTCATGTTTCCTTCCGAACGAAGTCTTGAAAAAGGGTTTTAAGGCTATTGTTTATATTTAATGTGAAGGGAAGGGGCTTGTTCTTAACGTCTCGATTTAATAATATTTAACAAGTTTGTGAGGGTAAGTGCTCTATTTAAAAAATGAGCAAAGCAACGATATCAACCTCATGTATGAAAGTTAATAAATTGAAACAATGATACTCTATCAATACAATAAAAATTAACCCTTTTGTCAAGATATAATAGACCGGGCGTTTCACTTCAGAACGGGCTGTTGCCCAAATCACGTTTCGTCGGCTCGGAAACGTTTTTTGTTACATCTACGGCTTGCTTCAGGCGATTCCAAAACTCGCCCTTCGGGCTCAAACAGTCGGAATCGCGCTTCTTTCATTTCGCCAATATTTTTGAATAAAAAAGGTTTCAATGAGCGCTCAAAGAGATTATTGTTTGAGCAACAGCCTGAGAAGTTTTGACCTACAAAGGCCTATATGCTAAAAAATAAATGATATTCTATAATTTTTATCCTAAATGAACGAAAGTCGAGGATGTCC
>JAQYVT010000146.1 GCA_030145345.1 Desulfobacterales bacterium | reverse complement strand
CGTTAATCGGGGAAACCTGAATCTTGCATGAAAATTAATGAGAATTTTTCTGTTACTTGATTAAAGGGGGTTTAAGCAATATCATATCATCGTTCATTTTTACCCGATTGGTATACCCGCCTGCCTCTGCGAGGCACGAGCGGGCAGGTCGGATGATGATCTTTTTTTTCTCATCAATTTTCACCCAAAGGGCGAGCCGGAGGCTTTCATCTGCTGCGTTATTAAGGGCTCGCAATAGTTCAGTGCCTTGCAAATGAAAGCCTCCAACTCGTGCAAAATTCAGGTATTGACCGTTTAAACAAGAAAATATCTTACCTTCATTGAGCGAAAAATAAAGGGAGTTTGCTCAATGTCGAATATTTATGGACTGTTAGACACAATTTATGCCATATTTATACCTAAACTGATCGGTTCTGGGTTCAAAGTTCAAGGGTTACAACCGATTGAAACTGCTCAAAATATTGATCGAAATTCGGAATGCCTGCCATAACCTATTGGGTAGAACGATTTTGAAACCACGATGAAGCCAGTATCACATTGATGCGAGCTGTTTGAGGTTTTTCCAACCCGGAACGTTGAACCCTGAACCGCTCAACCTAGGTTATAATATACAAGGGATTACATGTCAGATATTCAGGAAAAATTGCCGGAATTTAAATCCGGATTCGTGGCCATTGTCGGTGCACCCAATGTGGGGAAGTCGACGCTTCTAAATCAGGTTCTGGGTGAAAAGATTTCAATTACTTCTAAAAAACCACAAACCACACGGAATCGGATACTGGGTGTAGTCCATCGGCCTGCGTCTCAACTTATTTTCCTAGATACGCCGGGGGTTCATAGGGCCAAACGCCCGTTGAACATTCGAATTGTGGAGACAGCCCTTTCAGCCCTGGGAAATGTAGATATTGTCCTTGTTATGATTGATGTGGCCAATCCGGATCCTGAATCAGAAGGTTTTATTGTAAAGAAACTACAAGAAATAAAACGGCCGGTGGTCCTTGTCCTTAACAAAATAGATCTCATAAAAAAACCTGCACTCTTGACCATAATGGACAATTGGACACAGTTTCACCCATTTGAGGCCATAATACCGATTTCCGCGATACTTGGGGACCAGATCGAAGAACTCATTAAGGCCATCGAGGCGCTACTGCCAAAAGGACCGGCCTTTTTTCCGGAAGAAACCATCACCGATTTGCCGGAACGCTTTATAGCCGCTGAAATGATTCGTGAAAAGGTTTTTCGCTTAACCGGACAGGAAATACCGTATTCCACAGCGGTCACTATTGATTCATTTTCCGAAAAGAAAAAAGGATCCCTGGTAAAAATTGATGCAACCATTCATGTTGAACGCAGCTCACAGAAAGGTATGGTCATCGGAAAAAACGGGAGCATGCTGAAAATGATCGGCACCGAGGCCCGAAAAGAGATCGAACGGATGGTGGGCACAAAGGTCTTTTTAAAACTTTTTGTACGGGTCCATAAAAACTGGAGTAAAGACACAAAAGCCCTTAGAAAATTGGGTTACTGATGATTCTATCCTATCACCCCTGCTTTGAAGGTGAGAAAAACTTACTTTGCGCCGGACGGGAGCCTGGCGCTGATGATCTTGATGCAATCCGGGCAGCCGATGCCGTTATCCTGCCCCAGGGATGCTATCAGACCCTCTACGAAATGGCGCGCAACAACTGCAAACATGTCTTTCCCAATTTTGATGCACGGTTCAAGTATAAGGGCAAAATCGGGCAGATTCAGCTTTTTCGAAAAAAAAATACAGCCCACCCAAAAACGGAAACCTTTATAAATATAAATGCCTTTTCCTTAAACTACGGCGGAATGCCCCCCAAACCCGCTTTTGATTTTCCGTTTGTATTCAAATTCGACTGGGGCGGAGAGGGAGATCATGTCTTTTTGATAAAATCGCCTGAAGATTTTCTGAGCGTTATGCAAACTGCCAAAAAATTTGAAAAAAGCGGCCAAAAGGGATTTATCATCCAGGAATATATTCCTTCAAAAAACCGATCGCTAAGAGTTGTTATTATCGGACAGACGATCGTTTCCTACTGGCGGATTCAGCGTAATATAGAGAGTTTAACATCAAATATTGCCAAAGGGGCGGTTATCGATTTTGACGCCGACCCGGAACTGCAGAAAGAAGCCGTCAAATCTGTGAAAGATTTTTGCCTGCGGACGGGAATCGATCTGGCCGGTTTTGATATCCTTTTTTCAACCGGTGCGGCGGCTAACACACCTCTTTTTCTGGAGGTAAACTACTTTTTTGGGCGGCGTGGTCTTGGAGGATCAGAAAATTTTTATACGATATTAAACAGAGAAATCGTAAAATGGATAGACTGCATCGGGCTCTCGAAAAAATGCCCATAATTAAAGAATCCGGGCCCAGAGGAGCCGGTTTTTCAGGATCAAATCAAAAGACATAACATGGAACCATTCGCATATAATCTGGAGGAAAAAGACATCAAAAGGGAGCGCCGCAAGGCCAGAGAACTCCGGAACTCCCAGTGGTGGAAACGTCGCTGCGCCAAAGGCATCTGCCACTACTGCGGGTGCCTTGCGCCGCCCAAGGAGCTGACCATGGACCATATTGTGCCCATCTCCCGTGGCGGCCGAACCACCAAAGGAAACGTGGTCACCGCTTGCAAGGAATGCAACAATGCCAAAAAACAGCTTCTTCCCATTGAATGGGAACAGTACTTAATAGACCTCCAGACGGATACGGATTAAAAACGAACATAGGGGCTTCGCCCCAATTGGAATAATGGAACAATGGAATGATGGAATAATGGGTTACTGAAGGAATTAGAATGATATTGTTCCTTCAATCCAACGTTCCACTATTCCAAGATTCCATCATTCCATGGAAGTGGCATAAACCAGGAGCTATTAAAAGATCTTTAATTTCAAAAAATTGTAGAATCCTGAGATGTTAGGAGTGCGTTGTATGCGTATCGTAACCAGACCAGACTTTGACGGCGTTGTATGCGCTGCGCTTCTGTATGAAGCGGAAAATGTAACAAAACCTGTAAAATGGGTCGAGCCCAATGACATGCAAAAAGGCCTGATCGACGTTCAAGGGGGGGATATCATCGCAAACCTGCCCTATCACGGGAAGTGCTCCCTGTGGTTCGATCATCACCATACCAACAGAATCGATACACCGTTCAAGGGTGATTTTAAAATTGCACCTTCGGCGGCCGGCGTTATTTTTGAACATTACAAAGACCGATTTGCCCGTGATTATAGCGAATTAATCAAAGAAACCGACAAAATCGATTCCGCCGATTTATCTTTGGATGAAGTGCTGCATCCTGAAAACTACGGTTATATTTTGCTCTCCATGACGATTTTGGGTCGAGACGACGATGATGAGCCCTATTGGAACAGGCTTGTCGATCTACTCAGAAAATATGACATCGACACGGTTCTTGAAGATCCGGAAGTGAACGCACGTTGCAAGGGAGCTGTTGGAAACAACAAGAAATATAAATCCATTTTAAAAGAACATACGAAGTTGAAAGAACACGTATCCATTACAGATTTCCGTGCGTTCGATAAAGCACCGACGGGCAATCGTTTTTTGGTCTATTCCATGTATTCCGAAGCGGTTGTGAGTGTTAATATACGGTATGACGGCGATGATAAAAAAAAAGTCGCCGTCAGTGTGGGGCACAGTATTTTTAATCGAAATTGCAATGTGAATGTGGGGCTGATGCTTTCAGAGTTTGAAGGCGGCGGGCATCGTGGCGCAGGGTCCTGCAGGTTCCACGTCAGCAAGTCGGATGATTATATCCCCAAAATTATAGACATTTTGTTGAAGAATGAAAACAACGAGAATTAAGATTGAACATTTAGAGAACATAGGCGCTTGAGTACGTGTTCAGGGGGTGCGCTTTCCCGTGTAACGATACCTGCCCGCTCGTGCCTCGTTTGGCAGGCGGGTTGGCGGAGTGGCTTGGTTATTTCAATGACTTAGCGGAGGGGGCAGGAATGCCACCGCAGCTAAGTCATTGAAATAACCAGACACGTAGACGTCAAAGTGAAGCGGGGAAGCGCGCCCCCTGAACACGTACGGCGATTGACACCCATTGGAATGTTTCAGGAACCTCAGTCGATCGTCAGTTTCTTAAGGTAAGAAATTGTTTCCCAAGAAAAGGGGTCTTTCCCACAGGGCAATAGGGCATTGTTCGTAAATACGGGGTCGGCTTCCAGATTGTATCGCGAGGACGCAACCGCCCGGCGCCACAGCGCTGTCTGGGGGATCGGCGTATAATAGGCCAGGATAGGGTCTACGCCGTTTTGCCTGACAATTTCGATGGAATTCTCAATGGACGCCATCTTTTGTCCGGGCAGACCGACCAGCAGGTATGCGCCCAATCCACTTTTATCGAAACCCGCTGCTTTCAGACAGGAAACAGCGCTTTTAAATTCTTCGGCAGTTACCTTTCCATCTAATTCTTCTCTTTTTTCAAAAGCGGTGGTCTCGAGCCCAAGGCGAAGTGTCTTGAAACCCGCTTGGAACATCAAACCTGCCGTCTGTTTCGAAATTCCGCGGATATGGACCGCATTGGGTGTATGGAAACGGACGTTAAGACCTGCGTCTATAATCTTTTCGAACATGGGAACCGCATGCTTTTCCGAATCTACAAGGAGTGCGTCGTCGTAGAACACAAAATCTTTTACCGCATACCGTTCATGCCAGTAGGTTATTTCTTCCACAACGGATTCGGGATTGCGCAACATTCTTTTTGGATTCAACACATGGGATGCACAATATTTACAGGAAAACGGACATCCTTTGGACGTCAGCAGCGGTACATAGTTTATCTTTGTTTGAAGATCAAATGCCGGATACGGATATGTATTAAGATCACCCGGGTCGAATTTAGGATTTACGGTAACCCCGGTATAATCACCGACCAGCTTGAGGATATATTCCTCACCGGATCCTGTTTTTACCCGGTCTGCACCTGAATGGTTTATGGCATGTTCAGGGCAAAGGCTGGCATATATGCCCCCCAGCACAATGGCCACATCCGGAAAAACCGCTTTTAAAACCGCCACGGTTTCCTGTATGCCTGGATACCAGTACGTCATCATGGACGTCATGAGCACAAGGTCGGGTCGGTGTATGGAAATGAGATCTTTCATGAACCATTTTTTCCGGATCCCGTATCTGGAATAGTTCCGCGGAATGTCTTCCAGGCCCCGGGGCTTTGGAATTCGGGTTTTAAGGTATGGCCCCCTGCCGTATCTGGCATGAGGATTTGAAGAAGACGCCTCTGGATGAAAACGATCCAGGCAGTCCATGTATGTAATGTTAAATCCATGACGCCGAAGTATCGAAGCCAAGGTCAGAAGTCCCAGTGGTTTGGCCCAGAAATCATACGCCGCGAAATCGTGTATCCAAGGGTTTACCAGAAGTATGTGGGGGGTATGAGGCTTCACAAGCTAAAGCGTCGAATAAATTTTCAACCCGTCATTATTGGACATCATTCGTTGGAAAATATTTCATGGAGGTCTTTTTCAATTCTCTGCGGCTGAAGAGAAGGGTGTAAGTGCTGACGGAAGTTTCTGTGGATAATTTCACGGCGATTTCACGGCAGGATGCTTCATCTATTGCATGGATCATCGTATAAAGATTATACGGCCAATCACCGGTTGGATTTCGCCGGTAACAGTGTGAAACCGCCTTTAAGGACGCCATCTTTTCTCCCACCGCGTCAATTCGGTCTTCATCAACCTTCCATGCCACCATGGCATTGGCTTCAAATCCTGATTGCTGATGACGTATGGTTGCACCAAACCGTCGGATTACGCCCCTGTTACAAAGATCTTTCATCCTTTCCAGGAGTAATTCTTCGCCAATACCCAACTTTTCTGCTATTTCTAAATATGGGCGTTGCGTGATTTCAATTTCACCCTGAATCGAAGCGATGATTTCTTTATCCAGTTCTGTCAACATAAGGCGATTTAAGAGATTGTCTTAACAAAAGTCAAGGATTTTTCTTTTCTGGGAATAAGCGGAGTATCTCTTTTTCTGACGCTGAACAGACACCCCTTTCAGTGATAAAACCTGTAATAAGTCTCGATGGTGTAACATCAAAAGCAAAGTTTTGGGCCGGACTGTCGGCGGACGCAATCAAAACGTGTCGAATATCCCCCCGGTCCAGTCCCTGGACATATCGCACTTCATCCGGGTCGCGGGTTTCGATCGGTATCTCTTTTACCCCATCTCTGAGCTTCCAGTCAAAGGTGCTGGATGGGAGGGCCACATAGAAAGGGATATTGTTGTCCCTTGCTGCAAGGGCTTTAAGATACGTCCCGATCTTGTTGGCAACATCTCCGGTACAGGTGGTTCTGTCGGTTCCGACGATCACCATGTCAACCATGCCGTGCTGCATCAGATGACCACCGGCATTGTCAGTGATGATCGTATGTTTCACACCATACTTGCCCAGCTCCCAGGCCGTCAGCCTGGCACCCTGGTTGAGGGGTCTGGTTTCGTCGACCCACACATGAATATCTATACCGTTATCAAAAGCCGCATACATCGGCGCCGTCGCCGTACCGTATTCTATACAGGCCAGCCATCCGGCATTACAATGGGTTAACAGATTGACTGTTTTTCCTTTTTTGCTGCGACTGATTTTATCGATCAAACTGAATCCATGGGCACCGATTCTTCGGCAGTTTTCAGCTTCGGCCTCGGCAATTTTTTCGGCTTCCTTTCTTGCCGCATCAACCGTCTTCGAAGCGTCGCCGACTTTCAACATCTCTGACAACACCTCATCCACCGCCCAAGCCAGATTAACCGCTGTGGGCCTGGCCGATTTCAGTCTGATGCATTCTTCTATCAGATACGCATCTTCGATAGGATCTGTCGGAGAATTCAATGCCGCAAGATATACCCCATATGCAGCCGTCACACCGATTAACGGTGCCCCCCTAAC
>JAQYVT010000145.1 GCA_030145345.1 Desulfobacterales bacterium | reverse complement strand
TCTTTGGCGAAAGATGGAGCGCTCTTCACCGACTGGTATGCCCAGCAGAGCTGTACCGCCGGACGAGCGGCCTTCATTCTCGGTCAACACCCTTTCCGCACAGGGCTGCTCACCATCGGGATGCCCGGATCGCCCCACGGGATCGGCGACGGAATGGTGACGCTGGCCACGCTTCTCAAGCCACACGGCTACACCAGCGGGCAGTTCGGCAAAAACCACCTGGGCGACCGCGACGAGCACCTGCCGACGGTTCACGGCTTCGACGAGTTCTTCGGCAACCTCTACCACCTCAACGCCGAGGAGGAGCCGGAGGGCTATTATTACCCGAAGGACGAAGAGTTCAGGAAGAAGTTCGGACCCCGCGGCGTGATCCACAGCTGGGCCGACGGCAAGGGCGGCCAGAAGATCGAAGACACCGGACCCATGACGCGCAAGCGCATGGAGACGGCGGACACAGAGTTCCTTGACGCGGCCATCGACTTCATCGAACGGGCCAACAAAGACGACAAACCCTTTTTCACCTGGATAACCACGACGCGCATGCATGTCTGGACCCACCTCTCCAAGGAGTGGGAGGGCAAGAGCGGCATCGGCCTTTATGCCGACGGCATGCTCGAGCACGATAACGGCGTCGGCCGTGTCCTCGCCAAGCTCAAGGATCTCGGCATTGATGACAACACCATCGTCTTTTACTCCACCGACAACGGCGCCGAGACCTTCACCTGGCCCGACGGCGGCACCATCCCCTTCCACGGCGAGAAGGGAACGACCTGGGAGGGTGGATTCCGCGTCCCCGCCTTCATCAAGTGGCCGGGAGTCATCAAGCCGGGAACGAAGCTCAACGGCATCGCCTCCCACGAGGACATGATCCCCACCCTGCTGGCGACTGTCGGGGAGCCGGATATCAAGGAAAAGCTCAAAAAAGGACACACCATAGACGGCAAGAAATACAAGGTCCATCTCGACGGCTACAATCTTCTCCCTTGGCTCAAGGGGGAGGTGAAGGATTCACCCCGGAAAGAGATCATGTACTTTGACCAGGTGGGGAACCTCAATGCCATCCGCTACAACAACTGGAAGGTCCACTTCGCCATTCTCGAGGGGAACATCGCCTCCGCCACCCGCATCCAGACGGCGTGGCCGAAGCTCGTCAACTTAAGGGCTGACCCCTTCGAGAGGGCCTGGCACGAGTCTGAGATGTATCTCCGCTGGATGGCCGAGAACATGTGGGTCTTCGTTCCCGCCCAGGTCTTCGCCAGTCAGTGGCTGGAATCCTTCAAGGAATTCCCGCCGCGGGGCGGCACCACGCTGGGCATCGACGGCGTCATCAAACAGCTCGAGAATCCGGCATCGCGGCAGTAGTATTCATCAGCAGCGGCAGCGGGCGGCATGGTCATCGTGCCGCCCGCCGCCTCGAAAGAAAGGCGCTGCGCATGCCGAAGCCCTTCAACTTTCGTAGTGATCCATTTGAGCGGACGGCTACCGGTTCGAAAAATTATGCCTGCTGGTGGATTGAACGCGTCTCTTTCGCGGTGCCACCTATCTATGAGATCGTGGCCGAGTTCAAATGGAAAACGGGGTAAAGGATAATAAATGAAAATGCGAGCCAAACGATTGTTATTGATGGGGCTGCTGACCCTGTTTCTGGCAGTAGCACCTGCTATGGTTTTTGCTGACGATGATTTTCAGCCGTTGATGGGCCGGTGGCAGCGCACCGACGGCGGTTATGTCATCGAGATCCGCAGCATTGCGCCGGACGGCAGAATAAAGGCCGGGTATTTTAACCCGCGCCCTATCAATATAGAAAAGGCCCAAGCCTCCAAGGACAAAGAGCATATCGAGGTCGAAATGACGCTGCGCGACGCCGGTTATCCCGGTTCCGCGTACACTCTGGTGTATGTACCCGAAAAAGATGCACTTTTGGGGTACTACTTTCATGCGGTCTCAGGGCAGTATTTTGACGTTCTTTTTGTTCGGATGAAGTGAAAGGGGTGCGATTTTTAAAATGAAACAACCAATAGAGTTTTTAAAGACCACTGCGTTGGGGGGCCTGTTCGTCCTGTTGCCGGTACTGCTTCTTTATCTGCTGATGGCCGAAGCGCTGGGTTTGATCGTCGCATTGGCGGGACCCATTGCGGATCTGTTTCCAAAAGGGACGTTTGACGAGATCAAGCATCCCGTGGCAATGGGGCTGATTCTGATTATGGGTGTATCTTTTCTGATCGGACTTATCTTGCGCTCCGAAAATGGGCGGCGCTTGGGACACTGGATCGAACGGACCCTGCTGGGCCGAATGCCCGTCTATAGTGCTCTTAAAAAACTGACAACAGGCTTTGGGGAAGCCGGAAAGGAGGGCGCTTTTAAAACGGCCGTGCTTAACTATCCTGCCGGTGAACGTGAAATCGTTTACATCGTCGAGGATCACGGAAACGGATATCTGACCGTGCTTCTGCCCTGGGCGCCCGCGGCTTTTTCCGGGTTTGTCAAGGTCGTCAATCAGGACCGGCTTGAATTTCTGGACGCAAACTTAGGCGATGTTTCTCGGGTCCTGAGTCATTGGGGTGTGGGGGTCCGTGACCTGCTGGAAAAAAAGACCACAGACGCCCAATCGTCAGCTGATCCTTCAGAAGATGTTTCTGGAAGAGGAGTGATCCCATGACCGGGGGCATAATAACCGAAACGGAACCAAGCCAGACGCGTTGGCGCTTGCACCTGGGCCTTAGTGTATTTGTTATCGGCTTTCTGAGCCCCCTGTTAATCCCGCTGGTTACTGCCACCGAACTGCCGGCAAAATGGAAAGCCGTCATTTCCGGTTTCCTTGCCGTCGGCATTCCCGAGTTGTTCAGTATCGCAGCCATTGCCATAATGGGCAAATCCGGCTTTAATTATATTAAAGACAGATTTTTCGGCTTCTTAAAAAAATACGGCCCGGCAGATAGAGTGAGCCGGACGCGCTATCGTATCGGGTTGGTGATGTTCGGACTTCCCATTCTTTTCGGCTGGCTGGCGCCGTATGTCCCAATCATAATTCCAAGTTATGATCTACAAGGATTGATTGGCAACCTAATTGGCGATGTGATGTTTATTTCAAGCCTGTTTGTATTGGGCGGTGACTTCTGGGATAAAGTACGGGCGCTGTTCATCCACGGGGCAACGGCTAATTTCCCTGAGCCTTCGTCCACTTGAAATAGAGGATGATCCTATGAATTCTCAGGTACAATCCTGGAAACACACGCAGCTGTTGAGTATCTCCCTTGGAAACATTTAGGCTCCGGTCTTGGGTTCGATGGACATAATGTTAAGGTTGAAGCAGATGGAGAAGATTATCCCGGGATGGATTTCAGCGGCGAGGTTAATTTTAATTACATGGGCCGATTGCTTTATACAAAGCTGTATTTTTAGGGATATATCATCATCTTTGCGATGATCACATGAAAAGATAAAATTGAATTGAAAATTACGCGTTTTGAACTTCAAGGTTTGCAATTAAAAATGGGAGGGTGAAAAAATGAAGTTAAGATCATTAGGTATCCGTAAAAGGGAATTGACTATCGTGGCCGTCATCGCTCTAATGGCGGTATGCTTTGTCGTTTTTCAGGCGGCAGATATCTATGCTGCCACTGCCAAAGAGATTGATGTAAGCGTTGATGTCGCTCTGGAAAACTTTTACAACAATGTTAAAGGCGGCAAGGAGTTTTTAAAAGCAGCCAAAGGGGTTCTGGTGCTTCCCAGTGTTTTTAAGGCCGGTATCGGAATCGGCGGCGAATATGGCGAAGGGGCCTTACGAATCGGCGGAAAAACCGTAGATTACTATAGTACCGCTGCAGCATCATTTGGTTTTCAGCTTGGCGCACAGAAGAAAACCATAATTTTAGTCTTTATGCAGCAAGCAGCACTGAAAAATTTCCGTGCCAGTGCCGGATGGGAGGCCGGTGTGGACGGTTCTGTTGCTTTGGTAACGGTCGGGGCCGGAGGCTCCATTGATACGACCAATATCCAAGATCCGATCGTTGCTTTTGTTTTAGGCCAAAAAGGTCTGATGTACAACCTGACCCTTGAGGGCTCCAAGTTCACCAAACTGAAAAAGTAGACCAGCCGTATGAACCAAAGGTAAAATCCTGCCTGTGGGGCAGAACTCATTAAAGCTGACTGGTACCCGGCAGCTTTCTGCGGGAAGAGCTATTTTCTTGCCTGTCGTGTTACAAAGTTTATGTAGACTTCAGCTCAAAACAGCGGAGGAGATCATGAAAATCCAATCCGGGCATTCCCTTAGACGAGGTTTTCAAATTGCCTGCTGTCTGCTGTTGATTTCAGGGTTCTGTGCGGTCAGTCCGATCGTCTATGCCGATAAAATCAATGATTTTGTTGAGCAATGGCAGATTGACAAAAAGTGGATTGGTGATTTTGACGGCATGACTGAACGTCGAATAATTCGGGTGCTGGTTGTGTACAACAAACTGGGGTTTTTTTTCGATAAGGGCCGGACAAGGGGAGCGACATATGATCTGTTCATGGAATTTGAAAAGTATATAAATCAAAAGCAAAATACCGGAATCCGAAAAATAAAGCTGGTATTTTTACCGGTTCCTCGAGATCAACTTGTTCCCTGGCTAATTGAAGGTCGTGCCGATATTGCTGCCGCCAACCTGACCATCACCGATGAACGAAAAAAAAATGTGAATTTCAGCAATCCGCTCTTAAAAAATGTTAAGGAAATTCTCGTAACAGGCCCCGCAGCGCCTTCGATTCAAAATCTTTACAGTCTTTCAGGCAAGGAGATCCACTTGCGCCGTTCCAGCAGTTATTATGAACATCTCAAACGGCTCAATAAATCTTTCAAGAAACAAGGCAGGTCGCCTGTCAAACTTGTTGCTGCCAGTGAATACATGGAGGATTCAGATTTGCTGGAAATGGTGAATGCGGGCCTAATTCCAATGATCATCGTTGATGACCATAAGGCCAGATTCTGGGCTGAAATATTCGATAAAATCAAATTATATCCAGATATTTTTGTTAATTCAGGTGGGCAAATTGCCTGGGCCTTCAGGAAAAACAGCCCCCAATTGCAAACGGTCGTGAATGAATTTGTTAAAGGTCACAAAAAAGGAACGTTGATGGGTAACATTATCCTTAAACGTTATCTCAAGGAAAACAAGTGGGCTCGAAATTCTCTAAGTCCAGAGGAGCTTAAAAAATTTCAAAATGTGGTCAAGGTCTTTAAAAAATATTCTGGGCAGTATGATTTCGATTATCTTATGATCGGTGCTTTAGCTTATCAAGAATCACAGCTTGATCAGAGCAAACGAAGCCATACCGGAGCAATTGGTGTTATGCAAGTACTCCCAAGTACAGCAGCTGATAAAAATGTTAACATTGATGATATAGAAAAATTGGAAAGCAACATTCATGCTGGAGTCAAGTACCTTCGCTTTATACGCGATCGATATTTCAATAATTCAGCCATTGATCCACTCAACCAAAATTTATTTAGCTTCGCATCCTATAATGCCGGACCAGCTAAAATTGCAAGCTTGAGAAAAAAAGCAAAGCAGATGGGTTTAGATCCGAATGTATGGTTCAGAAATGTTGAAGTCATCGCGGCCAAGAGGATTGGGCGTGAAACGGTTCAGTACGTCAGTAATATATACAAATATTTCTTAGCGTACAAATTAGTCCGTATCAAGATGGAAGTCAAACAAGGAGAAATGAGTTAGCAACATTCGGGATTATCTACCTCTCCAGATATTGGTATGTGCGTATAATGTCAACCTTTCCTTTGGCGCACCATTATTGAGCGGTTCTCGGCTGACAGTAATGAGGTGTATACCCTTAGAATCGGCTTGAAAGGCTCTGACAGAAGAGGTGTTTTTAATTAAAATAAGGAACGTCACAATGGAAGGTCTTATAGCAAACATAGAACAAATGGAAAACACGATGGCTTTATACGGCCGGGAGATGGTCATCGCATTCGCGGTTATCGTATTAGGACTCATTTTAATTAAATGGATAAATCAGGGATTAAAAAAGGCATTCAGCAAGCTGCCCATCAGTCCTGCCAGGGGAGCTACCGTTCGCAATGTCCTTTGCGTTCTAATGCTTACTGTCTTGGTAACTTTTGCCGCCATCGAGATAGGCATCGCTGCCGGACCTGTAATGCGGTTTTTATCCATTCTTACTCTGGCAGCCATCGGCATGATCGTGGTGTTCCGCCCCCTCGTTCCAACACTTCCTTTCAAGGTCGGCAATACGATCAAGGCCGGGGACCTTTTGGGAAAAGTCGAAGCCACCACCATTTTGAACACCCGGTTGAGGACATTTGACGGCAAAACAGTGTTTATCCCCAACCGGAAAATCCTCAATGATGACATCATTAATTATCATTTTACACCCACCAGGAGATTTGCAATCAAAGTAAATATCAAACTCGATCAAGATCTAATAAGGGCCAAACAGATTTTAGAGTCTATTATGGTTGAGGACCCCCGGGTGCGGGCCACACCTCGACCGGTTGTATATTTAATGAGCCTTGAAAAAGGCTGTATGGAGTTGCAAGGACGTGGCTGGGTAGATAATGTAAAGGCATTTGTTGTTACCCGCGAACTGCTTGAAAAAACCAAGCTGCGTTTTGACCAGGAAGGAATCGTCTTGGCAGTGCCTCAACTTCAGGTGCATTATTCTAAAGAGAACACAGGACACCCATTTAAGGAGATATAAATGAAAAGCGCTGAAGCATATAAAATCATTGACGCGGGTTGGGTAAAAAAACGAAAAGGGTTTCGAGTTTGCTTTCAAAAACAGGTTGATTCTGAAATTATAACGGATTATTTCCCGGATATGGATGAAGGACCATGGTTATCAGAGGTAGCGATATGGAGAATGGCATGGAAGCTTGCTGAATCAAAAAAATCCGACACCCCTGATCTTAACGCCGGTGACCTTGTGAATATATATGTTATTGAAGATGGGGGAAATC